>CAZLJY010000103.1:0-16378 GCA_964559945.1 uncultured Gammaproteobacteria bacterium
GTGGTATAACCTAAAATATCGGCTTTCTGCTCTTGCCAGAATGTCAAACACTCCGTTGCGGCCTGTTGGTAGATGGCTGCCATGCTTTGCTCTGTCCAGCGCTTATTGGTCGCCATGATTTCACTGGACTTGCAGGCAGGTACGTCCTCAGACTTGCCAGTGCCACGCTGGTCTAAGGCGATAACGTCAGCAAACTGCCGCATGCCCATAAACACGCCAAACCGCCGCCACTTTGCGGTGGCGATGCCAGAGCCCCCAGGGCCGCCTGCCAGGTATACAATCGGCGAACCAGGGGTCGAAGTGGTGGCAGGGAATCGCACATAGTGGAGGGTTAACATCCGACTGTCGGTGTTATTTCGATTCTCAGGCACTTGGAATGTCCCTGCGTAGGCGTCGGTGGTTTGGCCGTCATTCGCGGTGAAGGTTATCGCCGTTTCATTGGCCAGCGCAGACTTTGAAGACTCGACCGCCTCGGCATACCCTGACGATGTCGCGTTCAGGAGTATCACGGCCACTAAGCCTGTTAGAAGATTGGGAAATGGCATAGCATCTGCTCACGGTTTGAGTGAGGGCCATTACATCAACGTCGACCTTAAATGCCTTGGAAAAATCTTCCAACGGCAACAATATTCATGACTATCGCTACCAGCGGTAGGCAAAATTCCACCAACGGTAAGCCATCAGGTAATGACAGGTGTGAATCCACTATGAGACCTATGACGTATCTTGGAAGGCTTACAGGATTGCTGTGTGTATTGGTGGCAACCGTGGCTCAGGGCGCAAGTCTTCGCACGATCTCCGCTGATCACATTGTGCAGGTCTGCACAGCTCAGAAAGGCGAAGGATTGCCCAGGGATTTTTCACGGGCGGGCTGCGAGACCACAACGCTGGGTGACGTCGACCCTCAGGGCATGGAGCTGTGGGTTCGCATGGTATTGCCAATCAATACCGCAGATGAGAACGAGTATTTAACGTCGCCAGTGGGGCTATTCCTGTTTGCCAAAGCGGCCAGCGAGATTTACCTCAATGGACAACTGTTGGGTAACAACGGCCAGCCCGGTAACAGCGAAAACGAAAATCCCGGTCGTATGGACGTCAGCGTCTTTGTCCCGGATGGATTAATCAGGGATGGCGATAACGACCTTGTGCTGCATTTGTCGTCACAGCATGGTTTTCTCACCCTGTACCATCCCATTCATTCAGTGGCCATCGGGGCCTATCGCGACCCTAGGGCTTATGTGCAGCAGCACAGTGAGTTGGGCCTAGTGGTGCTGGGGATTTTATTGGTGGGCCTGATGTACTTCTTCGTGCGCTGCTTAAACCCTCAGCAGCGTCGCACACACACCTTGTTTGTGCTGTTGTGTTTATTTGCGGCTCTGCAACTGTGCCTTGAACTGTGGCGCGGCATTGGGGGTTACCCATACCCCTTACATGACGCCCGATTGCTATTAGTGACCGGTTTGTCCCTTAGCTTCGGGCTGTGTCTACTGATCTTTATCGGCAATAAATTTGCCCCTGGCCATGCATTACATTGGATTTATGCAGGCGCCGGCCTTTCTGGGGTATCGCTGTTCCTATTTCCAGGGTTTGATGCCAAAACCACTGCGGCAACATTTATGCCCGCAGCGGTGGCGACGGCGTTGGTTACGCACCAATGGTGGAAAACCCGTTCACTGGCTGCAATGCGCAGCGCTTTGGCACTCCTGGGCTTTTTGCTCACCATTTTGGTGACGGCCAACTATTTCCATGAAACCGTGTATTTCTTGCTGGTTGCCGCATTGATCTGCTTTTTGTTTGTGCAACAAGCATTGGACTCCAACCGTCAGCAGCGGCAACACCTAAAAAACCAAGAAAGCATCGCCAAATTAACCTTTAGACTGGAGCAGGGCGCCCAACACCAATCGCCTGCCACCTTGAAGATCGCGAGCGCGGGCAAAGTCGACATCATCAACACGGCGAATATCGGTTACTGCAAAGCGGCCCGAGACTACACAGAGATCCACCTCGTTGATGGTCGCCAACATTTGTACAGCGGCAATATGAAATCTTTAGAAGATCAGTTACCGAGCACCTTTCTCAGGGTGCACCGATCCTACCTGGTCAATCTGGAACAGATCAAAAGCCTGTCCAGCCAAGCGGGAGCCGGCGGCGTATTGGCGCTAAACAGTGACCAGCAAGTGCCCGTGAGCAGGCGGTTAATGCCAGCGGTGCGGACCGCCGTAAGCGAAGAGGGCGCTTAACCACGGGACTGGGCCGAGGCAGTCAGTTTGATGGCGCTCGCGCGGCGCTATTCAAAACCGTCAAAAAATATCTCGCCTTCCGGTCGAATGGTAATCACGGTAGTGAAGGACATACCCTGCTGCGCGTTCTGCACGTTGGTAAGGCTCAGCTCCAGTGTCTCGCCGGCGTCATCGTCGGGGTCGACAACCAGTGAAACAGGAACCTGCGCGGTGGTTTCACCCGGCGCAATCACCACCGATGAGGTTAGGGTAAAGTCATCGCCGGTGGCCGTGCCACCGGTCTGTTCGATGTCCAGGGTAACGGGTAACACCGAGGCGGCAACCAGGTCGAGTTCAAGCACAACCGTTGAACCTTCAAAGCCGGTGACCGCTGTACTGACAAATCCTGCGGCAGCGCGGCCATCGTCAGCAATGAACAGCTCGGTTTGCCGGTCGGCCTCAGCGTCTGCCTGATACACGACGCGGTTGGAGTCAGGCGCAAAGTGGTAGCAATTTGATGAATTAGCGCACACGTCGCCGCCGCTGGCCAGCGGGCCGCTGATCTTGATGCTAGAGGTGGCGGGGCCGGTAATGCCCACGCTGTACAGTTCAAAAACATCGTTGGCGTCCAGATCTACGCGGTAGGCCACGCGCTGGCTATCGGGGCTAATAACAAAGTCGAAAAAGACGTCGGCGGCCGGGGGCAGGGGAGGGTTGAGTTTGATTCCAGCGCTGGCTGGCCCCTCAAGGGGCACGCTCCACAGTTCGGCTTGGCCTACGATTTCTAGCGTCGCCTGAAATGCCACTCGGGTTAGATCCGGGCTGACCTGATACTCAGAGGCGCCGCCAATGGTCAGACCAAAATCCTGACTTAATTGCACGGCCTCGGTGCTCGGACCGCTTAACGGTGCGCTGTAAAGTTCCCGCACGCCATCGTCGCGGCGTTGGTCGTAAACCACGGCTTGGTTGCCGGCCAGCTTGAACTCCACGACATCCTGATCTGTTGGTGTGATGCGCACATTGGCACTGGCAGGCCCCACAACAGGCACGGCATTGAGGTAGTCACCGTTATCGCTGGTAATGAAATACACCACCGTCTGATTGTCTGGGGTGACCTGGTAAAAATTGGACCGCACCCGGTCGCCGCTGGCAGGCACAACGCTAATCTCCACCGCAGCGGATGCCGGACCTTCAATAGGTACGCTGAAAAGGGCGTTGTTGCGCCAGAACACCAGGTGGGTGTCGGTGGCAATGGGTGAATTACCCAGAGAACCGCCGCCACTAATCTGAGTGGGCGGTGCTGAGCCATCCATGGGCACGCTGTAGAACTCTCGACTAGGCTCCAGGGCGTCCTGATCCGCCTGGTATACCACCGTTTGCTGATCGCGGCTGATCACCGGCTGGGCGACACTGCTGCTCAGCAGTGGGCCATTGAGTTTGACCATGGCGCTGGCCGGGCCAGCGGTCGGTATGCTGAACAGTTCAAAAGCATCTTCATCTTCTTGATTGCCTTCAAACACCACATGCTGGCCGTCGCCGCTGATAAACACTCGGTTATAAGCCAGACCCCAGGGAACATCTATATCCAGGCGCACACTGGCGGTTTCTGGACCCAACACCGGCACGCTGTAGAGCTGCTCAGCGGCGGTACCATCCACACCGTAAATAACCGTTGAGCCATCCGCTGAGAGCCTCAGAGGCTCGGCAAAGGTGAACGTAGGACCCAGCGGCTCATTCAACCGCACCGGCGCACCACCGGCCAGCGACACACTGAACAAATCAAACAGACCGTCGCCGTTGTCATCGGCGCTCAAGATGGCGCGGCCATTGTCCAGGGGAAATATCGCCCGGTAGGGCGCGCTGCCGCCGGGCTCAACGGCCAATAGCTTCAAGGTTTCAGATTGGGCAAACTGTGGCAGCAAAAGCGATGCGACTGACAGCAGCGCCGGCAAGACCATTGGCCACGGCGAAGCTTGGCGACCAGCAAAATGTTGGGTGATGATATTGATCATGAAACAGTTCCTTTGTGTGGTTTTCCAAGCACTGAGCAGGTCATCGTTGCCTAGTTGCCAGCGGCGCCTTCCCAGTACGGCGTAAATACCCGCCTAGAAGGGTCACGGGTCAGCCCGCTGGCTCCCAGCTCACGCCCCTATCATGACTGCAGCCAGTGCCCAGGGCATTACTTGTGGTTGCAACGGTTGTCACTGTGGTTGTATCGCCATGGCGCAGCCGCGGTTTTCCGTTACAGCCAAGTTGAGGAGGGCGGCTCAACGCCACAATCGGGGTTCTCGGGGGAAATCTATCGTGATAGTCAAAGCTGCAATTTCTGCTTACGGTAACATTCAGCCTGAGACCTCGCTTCAGTAACGGCGTGCAATGTCGTGTCAAACGACCTGAGCCGGCAAGTCGCACCGGCAATGCGGAGTTGAGGACGATTTTGAACCGTCGTGCTGCCCCCCGAGATAACGTTCACAGGAACGCCAGTTTTGCCGGTAGCACACGCCAATCTATTGACTCAAGGAGTTATCCCAATCATGTCGGAACGTTCTGATGCTGTGCCTGTTGGCCGTGTGGTGGGTTTGTGGCGTTACCCGGTGAAGTCCATGGCGGCTGAGGCGTTGAGCGATGCGCAAATTGGCTGGCATGGCGTTGCCGGCGATCGTCGCTGGGCATTCGTTCGTGACAACGTGGTGCGCAGCGGGTTTCCTTGGCTAACGCTGCGCCAGCGGGCGGACATGAGCCAGTTTGTTCCTGGGTTTACCGACCCAGCCAACCCCAAGTCCTCAGACACCGTTGTTAAGACACCGTCGGGAAAACACTTTGATGTGACCGACCCTGCGCTTGCTGAAGAGCTTGGGCGAAGCGGGGCGCGGGTCATCCGCCAAAATCGCGGCATCTTCGACAAATTCCCGCTATCGCTCATCACCACACAAACCGTGTCTCAACTAGGCGAGAGCGTTGGCACTAAGCTCGATGCCCAGCGCTTTCGACCCAACATTTTGGTGGAGGCAAGCCAAGATACGGCGTTTCCTGAAGACAGCTGGGTAGGGCGCACCCTTCGCATCGGCGGTTTGCGCATGCGGGTTGATCAACGGGACGGACGCTGCATTGTGATCAACATAGACCCCGACACGGCGCAGCGAAACCCTCAGATCCTTCGTACGGTTACCGATCAGCGCCAGGGTTGTCTCGGCGTCTATGGCACAACGGTTGAGCCAGGGCACGTTGCCCTGGCCGATACCGTGATGATTGAGCCCTAGGGCACGCTCCTACGAGCCATCAGCCAGCACGATAAATGCCGCAAATTTTATGGCCATCAAGATCGCGAAAATAGCAAAGGTGTAACTCACCCATGCTGCCGCTGCGAGGCCCGGG
The DNA here is from genome assembly GCA_964559945.1 of uncultured Gammaproteobacteria bacterium. Lineage (GTDB taxonomy): Bacteria > Pseudomonadota > Gammaproteobacteria > Xanthomonadales > SZUA-38 > JANQOZ01. Next base: position 5,595 of record CAZLJY010000103.1, read on the forward strand.
CGGCTCTTCGATGCTGGTGGCGCCGTTAGCAACGGCTACATCATGAAACTCTTTAACCTGCTGGGGTGAATCGCAGCTAAATCCAATGGTTGAACCATTGGCAACGCTCACAGGCTCGCCGTCGATGGGCTGTGTGAGACAGAACACCGAACCGGCGTGCATATAAAATAGCCGAGTATGCCCGCTATCGTTAACGTTCACCGCGGGCTCAGGTGCGCCAAGAACGCCCAGCACGGCATTGTAGAAATCTTTTGATTTATCGATATCGTTTGCGCCGATCATCACGTGGTGCATCATTGGTGGTTCTCCCAAGGGTTAGTCAAGATATGCGCAGGCAGTATCGGTGCTGGACCCCATCACTGTAAACAACCATGATCAATGCTCATGGGAGGTAAACGTTATGAGAATCAGTGATCAGAAACGCCTTGCCGCACTGTGGGCCTTCATTTTCTTTGTTGGCACAGGGCTGGCCAACGCCCAGCTTATTTTCACCAATGGCTTTGAGGCTTTAGGCCTACCTGATATACCCGTTTCCAGCGAGCCGACCTCATCAAGACATACCGCCAGAGCGCTGGGCACCACGGATTCAGATCAAGGGTTTTACGAGTACCTTCCACCGGGCTATGGCACGGGCCAGCAGTATCCTCTGTTGATCTTCATTCATGGGCTAGGTGAGAACGGTAATGGTGACAGCCAGCTGTCGCTGATGCTTCGCAACGGGCCGCCGCGCCTGATTGACCGCGACACGTGGAATGCCGCACGGCCGTTTGTGGTGCTATCGCCCCAGCACAGCGGCGGTGGCTGCACCACCAGCAGTGAAATCAACGCCTTCATTGACTTTGCCCTCAGCGAATACGCCATCAACCCCGACCGGGTGTATCTGACCGGATTGAGCTGCGGCGCTATCGGCAGCTGGAATTACGCCGGAAACTTTATCAACAGCGCCGTCGCCGCCATGGTGCCCATCGCGGGAATAGGCACGGGTGCGTTCAACAACGCAGGCTGCGCCTTGGGAGCTTTACCGATTTGGGCCTTTCATGGCGACGCCGACACGGTGGTTAACGTGTCCGGTACCACATCACCCATTAACAGCTTACTGGCCTGCGATCCGGCACCGCCTAACGTGAGAATGACGATCTATCCCGGCGTCGGCCACAACTCCTGGGCCCGTACCTATGACCTCAGTGCCGGTCACGATATTTATGCATGGATGTTGCGTTTTCAAAGGCCTTAAGAACAGTATGGAAGAACGCCGAGGGATTCACAGGATTATGGGACTCTAGTCTTGAGGGTCATCCGCAAACGGAATCTGACCCTGGCATTCGAAGGCAGTATCGCGACCAAAGCCCTATCAATCCGAGGGTTCTTGAACAGGCACCGTCAACACCACCGGCTTATCGCTGCCCGGCGGCGGTGGAAACTGTTGATGGGTGACCATGAGTGACTGATTGGTTTGGTAGGCATGATCATCAGCAACGCCAATCCAGAACTCCTCATAATGAGCCCTAACGATCATGATATTGGCCGATTGAAGTATCGGCGGAAGCACACGCCAACCTAGTGGATCACTGTTTTGAGATTCGACCTGTACCTGTGTCGGCAGCCGGGCAGAGCGTTTTGCGGTGAGTGGCGTGATGCGGCGGCAGGCGTGAATCGCTGATCGCTCGGTCAGTTCGCGTTCAAAGCCGCTGCTGAGATCCACATAGGTCAAATCTTGAAAGCGGTGTTTCTGAACCACCGATATCTCATAGCTGAGGGTGTTCGCGGCGGAATCGTAGCTTTGGTAAGCCTGCCATTGATCGCCGTTGCGCTTAAGCCAAAATCCCTCTGGCTCATTGCCGATTTCTATTCGCCGGTATCCCGTCCAATTCAATCGCACCTCATTGTTGTCATCTTCGTGAACAATTGCTGCAAATCCCTGGGGTAATTCTTGAAAGTATTGCGAGTCGTAGTGGGCTTTCCCACCCTGTTCATTGCTGTCGTAATCGTGGACTAAAAAGGCTTTAACGCCCTTGGCGTATGTCGGTCGGAATAACACGATCACGGGGAAGGAAAAAGAGCGGCTATGAGGTTTTATTGAACTTGTCGCCCTTCCACCCAATGCGTGATCCAACAACCAATAGATTTGACCTGCCCGAAACGTCGGATACGTCATCGGGTCATCGTCTGGACTCGCAAAGTGTGGAATACCTGGATTTCGGTATGACTGGGTATTAAGGCCGCGAGAGGTTTTAAATTCCACCATTGCTGACCAGCCATCAAGCGTTATGGTATCAAGACAAAATTCGCCATCTGCGGCTTTACACTTCGGTGGCGATCGAGCTGGCTCCAGACGCTCAACCCCCAGCGCTTTGAGTTGCTCAAACAGCCCATCGAGATCACATAAAGGCATCACCTGAGCAGCCCGGTAACCGTGAAGAGAGGCCATCACGGTTTCGCGATCTTCCCCAATATGAAAGGCCTTCCAACGTCCATCTCGACGGGACAGAATATAGGCCTTTGATCCAAACCCTGAGCTCCAGAATCGCAGCTCCAAATCATCGCCTTTCAGGCTTAGCGTATCGATAGGCTCCAGGCCCCAAAAATCCGCTAGTTGATGATAGTCCTCCTGTGCGCTGCCCAAATTGCACATAGCAATCAACAGAAAACCCAATAGTTGTTTTGCGATCGACGGATTCATTGCTTATAGAGTTCTGACGAAGAAATATCGTTGCAGTTCTCGTACATACAACTCCCTTCGTGTGAAAACGTTTTTACGAATTAATTCAGATCTGGGGAAATCATTAGGTCCGACCTTGGCTCAACACATTACATCGCAGGAAACCGTTCTTATTCTAGCGTGGAATAGTGACCGCGGTTGTAACCGACATTAGGGGAGTGTTTTAGAGGTGCGCAAACTGGCAGATAGGGTGCCCGGGGCCGGATTTGACTGCTTTTTTTAGCGATTTGATCCAAAAAACCAATCTTTTTTAGCGCAAAAAGTTGCCGCTTTTTTTGAAATTAGCTCTAAGACGCCTGATTGCGTCTATGAAGAGCTATCTATCTTCACCCTGCCGGTTTCCATTGTAGAAAACAGCATCCCCTGAGGTAATTGTCTCCTGAGATTTTGCTCGGAGAAATCTATTCGGCGACTTCTTAGGCTTATCTGCTGCTTGTGCCTCGACATGCGCAATATTTGTTCGGCGTTTCCTGACCGATCCTGGTTATGAAACTCTAGAAAATTCGCTCGGAGGCAATCTCGGATCAATACAAGTCATTGGCAATTAGAGCTGTTAGGTTTTCTGTCCAGTTCCTCCAGCAGTATTCGTAACTCTGTGTCAGCGTGTTTTTGGTTTTCGTTTTGAAATTTGATTCCTAGAAAAAGATCAACCAATGTACATGCTGCGACAATCAACAACAGCAGGATAACTGTGTTATTTTTTCTCATGATTAGCACCATTTTTGGTTAGTAGGCACTTACAAATACTGCTGGTGTCGAATGTGGCGGTGCAAGACCTAACCCCGGCTTTTCCTCGGGGTTCTGGGACTTTCGAAAACCGGTTTCGGAGGCCTTCGTTTTCTAGCCTATTTTTAGAAAGGTGAGCAAGCTCAAGAAAGAGGGCAGGGGCGATGTCGTACTCGCCGCATTCGCCACAAGTGAATCGCATTCTCCAATACCCCAGTGACACTCGTCTTTTTTCTTTTTCGCCGAATGGACAGTCAGTCATTGGAAACTCCAAAAAAGACTCTGGACACTAGCCGCCCCTTGGAACTTCACGCTCAGCTGCAACCGTTAACCAGCTCCTTCCTGTACAACTCAATGACCTCCTTCGGCAGAAATACGTATTTCAGCACTTCCTCCAAGACCTCTGGTTGAAGTGATAAAGGAGAATTCGTTGACTGCATGTAGTTAGGTGGCCTGACCAATTTTCGTGGTGCCTCTCCAAAACAGAGGTTTTGCCAAATCAGCCCGGGGCGAGATGGGCTCTCGTGATCTTTGATAATTTTCTCCAATTGCCCACCCATTAATTTGAAGTATTGCCTTGGCTGGTTTTCCGCGTCCTCAATGTGACGCAACTCTGGCCCAAGCATATTCCTTCCTGACAAGTCATAGTCTAGCACTCGACAATATCGACGAAGCTCCCAGACACACAGGTCTAATTTTGGAAGCTCCATACCTTGGACATAGAAGGGAATTTCTAGGTATCGAAATCTGCCAAACTTGTCTAAATGTTCAATCAAGTCCCTACTCGATTCACTAAGTCGGAGCGAGAAAGGTGTGTTCGAGTCGATCAGTGTGAGCCCCTTGGATAAGTTGTGACCCACATTTTTTGAGTTAATCCTATTCAGCAGCAAAATGCACTTGGTATATTTTTCGATAGCCTGTAACGCTAGCCATAAAAATTGAGAAACGAGCTGAGCGCGATACGCAAGTCGTGCCGCAATGTAGTCGTGATCCGCCACATCTCTAAAAGACCGGATAGCAAAGCTGTTCAGTTCTATTTCACTTTGGTTCATCTTGGCTAATGTCTCATATCAGCTATGATCTGCAGAACCAAGCTCAGCGAGTTTTTGGAGCGATCTGCCGAAGTCCGTTGTGAAAAAATTTGTAACAGAATGCGTTTGTTCGAATTCATAGGGGTTACTCAAGCGCACTAACTAATTCTGAAGCTACATTTCGGAAAATCAGCCGACGCTATGTAGATTAGCGCAGCGAAGCGGGTAAGCGGCCGGCTGCATAGCTTTGTTAGCCGTGACCGCGCAAATAATATCGGAAAAATATCTACGCACTTTCCCATGCATTCTCCTGCTGGAGGAATGGTACATGTTTGGGTGCTGAATCAGTTTCATTAGTTTTTTGTGAGAAGGGTGCGTATATCCAGCGGACACCGCGAGAATATATATCCCTTCTAGTGCTCGAAGCCACTGATAGTTTGTATTCAACGCACGGTCCAATGATTGTAAGAGCACTGGATATTCAAACGCGGCATCTTGCCCGATGAAGCCAATGGCTTCCAGTAGACATTTCACCTCACTAAACAGACCGCTTTCAAATTTGCCGACTCTTGCATTTCCCCGGTAAAGAGCTTTGTTCAATCTCAACTCTGCCAAGCAGCGAAGCTGACTATCCAATAACCCCCATTTTTTTATGGATGCGTTGGAGATATCCGAAATCCCAAAAGCTAGAGAACCCTCTACCGCAAGCCTTTTTACAAGGTAGTCTCGCACTAGACAATAAAGCCAATCTGCTTTCCAAGAATCTGTCCGTGGGTCATTCGGCCATGTGAGTACGGTTCTTAATGCCACTTCACACTGAATCAATTCGCTGATTTGTGGGGGAATTAATCTACATGAGTCGATAAACCGCCTAAATTCGCCACCTGCGTCAGCAATAACGTGGGATTCACTTTTCAAATGCTGCAAGAAAAGAGACCCTTTCCCCTGCATTTTTTTCAGCTGTCCTTCCGAAAAGAATGACACTGAATAATTTTGTTGTTTGTATTTTTTTAATAGGCTGATTTTTCGACGAGGGGGGCACACTATCAGAAGGTCTCTGTCACTGAGCCGATCGGTGTCAGCCCGGCAGGTTGAGCCAAATCGGGCGATTGCATACATCTTCTAGCTTCCTCTTATCGCTTTGTTGGCAACACCAGCCAGCGCTACGGAAACGACCGAAAATCCGGCAATTGCTTGCAATGACACCAGTATTTTCCCCATTGTTGTCACAGGTGTGATGTCACCGTAACCGAGTGTTGTCATTGTTATGACTGTGAAGTAAAAGGAATCTACAAGACTGTCGACTTTTCCGCTCTCAAATATGACGCTTCCCAATATCCAGTTAAGTACTGTGAAGGAAAGTGTAATTGCCGCAGCGAATCGCGCAATTTTACTAAATCGTAGGCCATAGCCAGAAATTTCCCGATGTAGAAATGCCTGGACCTTCTTTGAATAGTATTCCGTTTTTCTAATGGTTTTACGTTTAAGCTGGGAATCGAGATGCTTAAACTCAGCTTCTCGCATGCGATATAGACTTTCGACGGCATATTCCGGTTGATGTTCTTCAACAGAGCATTTGTATAACGAGTGATACAAATCAATGGCGATATTCGTGTCGTCAACGAGGTCAAAGTTGTTATCAAATTGCACTGGGTCAACTAAGCAGGAATTAATCTTCCATTTCGACGTATTGGTTTCCTCGAAAAGACAATCTACAAATTCGCATAAATTAGCTTTTGCTCCTACGAAAAGGCATTGCACAAATTTACATCGGACGAACTTTACCTTGGCTAAATCAGAATCTTTAAAGGAAACCTCAACGAATGACTTGCCTTCGAAAACATGGTGATCTCGATTTTCGGGGCCAAAGTACTCGGGGTAATAAAGCAAATTTCTCCAAGAGTTTGATTTTTCAGCTCGAAGGAATTCATCGAATGAGTCGATTCTCGTACCGTCAACTTTGAAGTGATTTGCAGCCATAAGCTCTCAGTGAAGGCTCTGATATAGCCCGGCTGCGCTTGCAAAAGGCGCAAGGCATGGCGACGCCAAAAAGGCCGTTTTTGAAGTAATCAGCTGCGTCTTTTTGTTAGGCTGCATGTTTGCGGGCCACAAAGTCCATTTTCTTACGAAAATTGGCACGAAGTTTAGTGTTTTCAGCATCTGCCAATTCGGATACATAGCGCTCAACAAAACGATCTAGACAACTATGAAACTCAGTTCGATTAATTCGAATTGAATCTTTGTGCGTCACCACCAGAGGTCCGACAGACCAAATAAGTGCATCACTCTGGGTCTCCCCAATATGAAGAATCCCACAGCGCACATGATAGTAAAAGTGGCAGGCCAGGTCTTCATTGAACGGCGGCGCAAACTCAGGATGGCTGGTAAGGAAGCGCTTGACGAGATATTTCGATTGATGAGATGTATCTGGCACCCCTTCCACGAACGATTGTAAAGTCTCTACAAGTAGACAACAGACGGCCATTATAGAAAAACCATAGGTGCGACTCTCAGCCGGTCTTGGTTCGTCTATTTCTATCAGGCGGCGAGCAGGGAGCAAATAACGCTTAGCGATACGCTCGCGAAAAATCTGGATCGCCTTTAGCCAATCCTCAGATTCGGCAACATCCAGTTCGAGATTTATCCATTCCGTAGAACGAACTCCAGGTGCGATTTCCATAGCGCGTTAGCTGCCTAACCGTCAGTAAAAATATTCGATGCGGTCGAAACTTAGTCTGTGAGAACTAAGCGGCGGCCCGACGAAATTGCGAAAAATCAAGATTGTTCTAACTCTAAAAAACACTCGTTTGCTGCACTGAATTCAAGGACACAACGTATCGCCGCAACCGGTATCGGCCAGATGTGAGCCGGCTCAATAATCGGCATTATAGTGTGGCGATGAGCCCTCTCGGTATTCCACCTTTTCACCAATTCTTGCCCCGGGAAAAAAACTGTCTGAAATCAACAGGACACTGGGGCCGTGTCCTGCATAGCCTAATGAGTAATGCTCTTTGATGGTTACGTTCGTTTTTCCTCAATGCGTTGGTGCAAGACGCGACCTCACCATTCTTTAACATCCGTGGTTTATTCGCAGAATCTTGGTCGATCCGACTGCTGATGGGCGTCCCGCCTTCCGTTTCTGGTATGTGGTGCAATCCACGCAACGCAAAGGTTTAGAGATCACTCGCAATGAAATCCAAGATACCCTGTTCAAAAGAGCCATTGGAAAAGCAGGTCACTGTGCGGTGTTTATTCCTTCCCCGATATACGTTAGCGGTAAAGCTGGCGTTGACGGTCACTGACTGCTGACGACCGTTATCACGAACCTGTAGATTGTAAACTCCAAATCGATCTGCGATGCGTTCTTGGAAACCTGTCTTCGTGACACCTCCTTTTCCACAGTCGGCAAAACCCTCGTTCGGAATAGCTTGCTCGGCGACAATCAGACCAGAGTCTTTCTCGATGTTCTTGATCGGAACATTGAAACTAGCGAACGCGGCAACTACTGATGGCCATATAGAATCGAATGAACCGTCGAACGATCTCGATTTCTCAAATTCTACTGGTTTTGGCGCTGCTGGTGCAGCGCACCCGGTTGCTATGCTGATTGCGATGACTATCGCAAAATATCTGGCCATTGTTAACTTCTCGTTCGATAGGTATTGACCCTGAATGCTACCAGACACGCACGCGTTTTGTGCACAGACCTTCAAACGACGTACATTCGATAGAACGAACCGAATATGACGGCCCAAACAAAACCGGGAGAGGGGTCTTTCATCGCCGCCTCTCGCGCATGGGAGGGGCACGAGATAGGTCCGTACACACGACATCAACAGTTTTAGCTTCAGTGTTTCTAAATTTTCTCTAACAGATTATTTCGAATGCCGCTGGCATCGCGACCGTAGTGCGCTTCCCTGTGATGGTTTGGACAAAGTGCGAATACGTTAGAAGTCTTGTCGGGACCACCCTCCGACAGCGCAACCAGGTGGTGGGTCTCCAAGTAGACATCGCCGTTGGCCATTTCGAAACCTGCCTTGCCGCAATGTTCACACTTGCCTGCAGCTCGAGCTAATACGGCCTGACGCACCGCATGACTTCTCACAAATGTATTACCCGTAGTTTCTCGTCTCTCTAGCGAATCGTTTGCTTCCAGTAGGTCGAATTGATCAAGGAACCTCTTATAGGAACCTCCGCGAACAAGGCGCCCTATACCCGAGAGCATGTCATATTCTGTTACCGCCCAAGGTACAGGGTCCAAAAGCCGCTTGGAAACACTTGATGCTTCGCTGTCATCGGTAGCGATGTCATTTAGCTGTCCCTCACAAACCACGATCCGCAGCGGGATATGGTTGTTGAAGGCGTTCTGCAACGCCTTGTCGAGCTTGCGAGCTCGCCTGGCCCAGACTTTCTTTGATTTATTGCGCTCATACTCGAGAATAATCGGCCGGAAATTAATTTCCTGAAAAATCTCGTCGCCATCCTGCTCCATGTGATCAAACCATAGGTTCAATACATACAACTGACCTGGGTTCTCAAAGCTCCATTCATAGCAGTACTTAGGATTGGCTGCAGCTCTAGCCTTTCCACCCTTGTAGTTTGCCCAGTCGGTTATATCTACACCTGCCTCAGACACGAGGTCCATGATCCTATAGTGATTTCGGGGCCTGATTTTTTCCAGTTCTGTCATTTGGCAATACAGTTCAGTTGAGCGTAACCTATGAGTTTACAACTGGATTAATGGCCAGGCCATGTCCAAATCTAGCATTTGTGCTTTTCGGCATACTATTTATCGGCACCGATTAAGTCGCAGCGTCGCTGCAACGTGAAAGCGTGTGGTGACAATGCTAAAAAATGGCTTAACCGTTTGGCTTCAGGGCACACATTCGCACAGTCTCATCGAACGAAAGCGCTTTTTCGGGCGCTGCATTTTTACATCTGGGCTAGTGTTTAAAACAAACCGTGACCACTCCGACTGAGTGGTAACTGCGGGATTTCCCACCCGGGCTGAAACGCTATGCTGGCAATCCATTTATCCATTTTGCATCGGTCAAGAAAGCAGTACTTCTGATTTTCTAAAAATACGTTGATGAAAAACTCGGCGTATCTTTTTTACTTCACGACTAAGAGGTGACTCTACTCGCCCAACAACGGCCAACTGTGGCTGGCTGGTAGTCATCGGCTTCGGAATTCCGGGCGGTGAACTTGATTTCAGGCCTCAAGCTTAGGGATTGGTGTCCCACGACCAATACCGACAGTGTCGGACTGTGTATCACTCTCGGGTGCACAGTGGGCATGAAAACTCACCAACCGAGATTCTTTGCACTATCAATACCTGAACTATCAGTTCAAGAATTTGGCCCGCGCAATTTTTGTGGTCGGTTTCTTTTGCTTGGTCGATGGACATTATTGGTCTTGATTGGGCAGTGGTCTATTTGCTGTCGCGCAGCTTGTCTAGATACTCAGCCCATTCCTGCAGCATCTTTTGTCGCTCCTTTAACTATATGGCGCGGTTGTAGGTGCCACGCACGCCGGACACTGCTCGCGCCTGGGCGGCTTCAATCACATCGGGGTTCCAGCCTTGTTCGTGGAGAAGGGTTGATGCGGTGGCACGAAAATCGTGTCCGGTAATTTCGTCGCCGGACAAACCCATCCTGCGCAGAGCTGCGGTAACCGCATTCTCACTCATGGATCGTCTCGGTGACCGGTGTCCAGGAAAAACCCACTGTCGGCGGCCGGTCAATTCATGAAGGTCTCTGAAAACCGTAACGGCCTGGGAGGGCACGGGGCCAGGTGGTCTCGCCTAAGTTTCATTTTTCTGGCGGGGATACGCCACCACATGGGTTCGTCCAGATCTATCTCTGTCCATTCGGAGTGTCATAGTTGGCCGGGCCAGATAGAGGCCACGGGTATCCAACAAGCGACGGGGTTTGGACTGGGGCAAAGCCCGCTTGATGGCAGCGTCGGTTAAGTGCGGCATAGGGGCAACTCTTTTGGCCGAGTGGGGCAACAATTGGAATAGCTGGCCCACGTTTGCGATATTGGCCAGTGACGTTAACTGCCGCCTAATATGGGAATAACCTGATAAATTTCAGGAGCTTACTGGGCTTTTCTAGGCGGCCCGAGACGTACTAAAACAGGGTATTGGTGCCCGGGGCCGGAATCGAACCGGCACGGTATTTCTACCGAGGGATTTTAAGTCCCTTGCGTCTACCAATTTCGCCACCCGGGCTTTCTGTACTGCGGGATGAATTTGGAGGCTGAACCCGGAATCGAACCGGGGTACACGGCTTTGCAGGCCGCTGCAT
>CAZLJY010000104.1:0-16365 GCA_964559945.1 uncultured Gammaproteobacteria bacterium
GTACAATCCTATAAAAGCCTTAGCGCTGATGTGAGAGAACTACCCGGCGCCTTAGATGTGTTGGTCAATAACGCCGGAGTCGTCAGACCAGGAACCGTCGAGAGCCAAACCATGGACGACTATGATTTCATTATGGACGTCAGTGCTAGAGCCACATTCATGGGCTGCAAGTACGCCCTGCCCGCCATGAGAAATTCCGGTGGCGGCTCCATCATTAACATGGCATCTATTGCGTCCATTCAGGGTGAACATCGGGTCGCAGCGTACAGCGCAGCAAAAGGCGCCGTTCAAGCCATGACCTTGTCCACGGCAGCGTACTGTGCGAAAAACGACATGAACATTCGCTGCAACAGCCTACACCCATCAAGCATTGACACCCCGATGGTGGCCAACATCCGAGGGGAGTTTTCCAAAGACGAGGAGGCCAAGAAGCTTTTGGCCCCTATGGGCGAAATGGGGGAGCCCAATGACGTTGCCCATATGGTGGTGTTCTTGGCTTCTGATGAATCAAAATTCATCAACGGCACCAGCACCGCCATAGACTATGGCAAATCCATCATCCCGGGTCTTTTCCGATAGCCCAAGACCCGGTGAGCAAACAAACTTCATCCCAATCCACCTTTTCCTGTGACAGCAAAAACTCATGACCTCATCGATCTTTGACTATCAGCTGCGCGATGATGTCGCAGTAATTACAATTGATTCGCCTCCCGTCAATGCCTTGGGTATTGATGTTAGGAAGGCTATTGCCGAGGGATTTACCCAGGCCGAAGCCAACGATGAGGTCAAAGCGATTGTCCTTACCTGTGCTGGCAGAACCTTTCACGCTGGCGCTGACATCCGGGAATTCGGCAAACCCCCAATACAGCCGGATTTACGAGCCTTAATTGCCATTATCGAAGCCACCCAGAAACCTAGCGTGGCTGCTATCCACGGCACAGCCCTGGGTGGAGGGCTGGAACTGGCGTTAGCCTGTCATCGACGTATCGCGGCAAAATCCGCCAAGGTTGGATTGCCCGAGGTGAATCTGGGCATTCTCCCCGGCGCTGGGGGCACGCAAAAACTCCCAAGACTCATCGGCGCGGAAAAATCGCTGGAAATCATCTGCAGTGGACGCATGGTGGGTGCCTCTGAAGCCCATCAGCTTGGCATCATTGATCAGCTTGTGGCTGACGAAAAGCTGGTAGAGGAAGCCACTGGGTATGCCCAAGAGTTAGTGGCATCCAATACCCCTCTTGTTCGCGCCAAAGATCGGCAAGACAAGTTATTGGAGGATCGCAACAACCCCGATATTTTTTCCAATTTTCGGCGCCTCAACGAGAGAAAATTTAGAGGATTTGACGCGCCAGAGTCCATCATCAAAAGCATCGAAAATGCCCTTACCCTGCCCCTGGAGCAAGGCCTAGTTAAGGAACGAGAGCTTTTTCAGGCACTGCTTGACGGCACACAGTCTGGGGCCCAACGCCACGTATTTTTTGCTGAGCGACAAACCAGCAAAGTACCGGATATCCCAAAGTCGACGCCTAAGCAAAAGATCGACCAAGTCGCGGTCATCGGCGCAGGCACCATGGGCGGCGGAATTACCATGAACTTTCTCAATGCCGGCATACCGGTGGTATTGATGGAAAGAGAACAGGCACCCTTGGACAAAGGCGTGGCACTGATCCGAAAAAACTATGAGCGTTCCCTTAAGCGCGGCAAACTCACCAATGATCAACTTGAACAACGAATGGCGCTGATTCAGCCAACCCTAGCATTGGACGATCTGGCCCAATGTGACCTCATTATTGAGGCGGTATTTGAAGAAATGTCGCTGAAAAAAGCGATTTTTTCTCAATTGGGCCAAGTGGCAAAAAGCGGTGCAATCCTTGCCTCAAATACTTCCTATCTAGACTTAGATGAGATTGCCGCCGCTAGTGACCGGGCTCACGATGTCATTGGCATGCACTTTTTTTCCCCAGCCAATGTCATGGCGTTACTGGAAATTGTGCGCGGAGAACACTCAAGACTCGATGCTGTGAACACCGCCATTGCTCTGGCGAAGAAAATCCACAAAGTGCCTGTGGTATCTCAAGTGGGCCCAGGGTTTATCGCTAACCGCGTGATGACTGTGCGAGGCAGTGAGGCGGTCAACATCATGCTCCAAGGGGTCAGCCCCTCGCAGATCGATCAAGTGATTTACGACTATGGCTTTGCCATGGGGCCTTTTGCCATGAAAGATTTGGTTGGCCTGGATGTGATCGGTCGCAATGAATCTCAGAAAACCGTTGACACCGAGCTCGTTCGACTCGGTCGCTTGGGGCAAAAGAAAAACGGTGGATATTACGACTACGACGAAAACCGCCAACGCACCCTGTCGCCCATTGCGATGGAGGTTATTGCAAAGGTCGCGGAAGAAAACGATATTCAAAAATCCACCCTTAGCGATGAGGACATTCTGGCTCGGCTGCTCTACCCCATCATTAACGAGGGAGCCAAAATTCTGGATGAAGGAATCGCGATTCGCAGTTCCGATATCGATATTGCGTGCATAAAAGGATACAACTGGCCAGCCTTCACTGGCGGGCCCATGTACTGGGCCAATACCCTTGGATTGGATCATGTTGTTGAACGCTTAAGGGATTTCGAACAACAGTTCGGCGAGCGCTTTACCCCGTCGCCGTATTTGGTGAAATTGGCGGCCGAGGGAAAACACTTCTAAGCAGGTACTGGTAAGCAGGTACTGGCCAATCAGAGCGTCTTGTCGATCCGTTGCAATCAGTGCAGGGGCTCATTCAACCTTATTGCTTAAATGTCACTTGCGCCGACACACAGCGCCGTCCGTCACCGCCAAGCACGTTCACTTCCTGGGTGTCCTTATCAAAGTCGCCAACCACATAAAGGGGTTGGTCACAAAACGCCGGTGACAAGGCACGAAAGGAAAACGTTTTTAAGTCACCGTGAGCGGCTGCCGCTTGAACACCAAGGCTCGCCATCAAGGGCCCATGAACCACCAAGCCCGGATACCCTTCTTGTTCCATCGCATAGGGCAAATCATAGTGAATGCGATGACTGTTAAAGGTTAACGCGGAATAGCGAAACAGCAGCGTCTGGGTGGGCAATACCTCGCGTAGCAAGGGATATTGGAAGGATTGCGGCTTTTCTACCGGCGGCAGTTCCATGGCGGACGTCGCTTGTTCACGGTAGACAATTGTCTGACGCTCCTTAATAGCACATTGACCCTCTACCTCAGTTTGATGTTCCACCTGTACCAGAACCAAAGGGCCCGATTTCCCAGTTTTTTCCTGAACACTGAAAATCTTCGACCTTCGCACCACCTGGGCGCCTATGGGCAATTCGGTTAAAAACTCTACGCTACTTGCCGCCCACATGCGGCGGGGAAAGGGAATTGGTGGAAGAAAGCCGCCCTTAGGAGGATGTCCATCCAACCCAAGCTCAGGTGTTGGCGTATCGGGTAAACCGAGACACCAGTGATAGCCCTTCGGCGCTTCGCCTGGATTGTCGGACGCTGGGTCTAAATCGAAGGTCGCTCGAAATTGGTCAACACCGGCTTGGCTGATTCGGTCGCGATGCTCTTCCGTGCGACCAATCCATTGGCTAAATTCATTCACTTCGTTTTATCAGACATCAGGCAGCCTCGGGCGATGACTTGCGCCTGAATCTCGCCAGCGCCCTCAAAAATATTCATGATGCGTGAATCACACAGGATCCGGCTGATCTCATATTCCAAGGCATAACCGTTGCCCCCATGGATCTGCAGGCTGGCATCGGCATTACTCCACGCGGCTTTTGCTGCAACCAATTTAGACATGCCCGCTTCAATATCGCAGCGGTGACCTTTGTCTTTTTCCCGGGCGGCAAAATAGGTCAGTTCTCGACTCACCAGCATATCAACCGCCATCATGGCAATTTTGTCTGAGACGCGAGGAAAATCAAAAATGGGCCGGCCAAACTGTTTCCTTTGCAGCGCATATTCAAGACCCAGTTCAAGGGAGCGCTTGGCAAGACCTACCGCCCTTGCTGCGGTCTGGATTCTTGCTCCTTCAAAGGTTTTCATCAGTTGCTTGAACCCTTTGCCTTCCTCCCCGCCCAGTAAGGCGTCGTCGGTCAGCGCAAAGTCGTCAAAGCCCAATTCGTACTCTCGCATGCCCCGATAACCCAGCACCTCAATTTCTGTCCCATCAAGGCCTTGGTCGGGAAATAGATTATTCTGATCGCCCCGAGTCTTTGGCACCAGGAACATGGACAGGCCTGCATAGCCCTTTTCATCGGGTTTGCTCCGAGCCAGAAGCGTCATGAGATCAGACCGGGACGCATGGGTAATCCAGGTTTTGTTGCCTTGAATTGCCCATCCACTGTCCGTCTTTTTCGCGCGAGTGGCCAGTGAGCCCATGTCAGAACCTGTATCAGGCTCGGTAAATACGGCGGTTGGCAAGATCTCACCCGAGGCAATTTTGGGTAACCAATGGGCTTGTTGCTCAGGGGTTCCGCCCAGCAAAATAAGTTCACCAGCGATCTCAGAGCGGGTGCCTAAAGAGCCAGCCGATATCCAGCCTCGACTCAGTTCTTCGGTGACCACACTCATCAGAAGTTTGCCTTGGCCGAGACCACCAAAATCCTCAGGGATGCAAACGCCAAAGGTACCAAGTTCCGCTAGCTCATTGACCACGGCATCGGGTATCAGGGCATTGTCCAAATGCCATTGGTGGGCGTGGGGCATGATGCGCTCGTCCACAAATCGCCGATACTGATCTCGCGCCCCGTCGATGAGGTCATCATCAAACTCTTCGCAGGCAAATCCATACTGACAAGACTCAGCCAGCTGTTTTCGCTTGTCCGGCGTGTTGCCTGTGCTTATGAGTTCCTTGACTCCTGCATCTGCCGCCAGTGCCGCAGCGCTGCTTTGCAAATCAAAATCCCTTGGCCGAACAATTTCATTTTGCCCCATGGAAACGCCACCGAGGATCTGCGCCAAATATTCAGCAAACGCCATGTCCAGGTACAGACTCTCCACCTGGCTAAATTTGCCCCGGCTATGGCATTTCTCGGCCCAGATCAGCAACGCATTAAGAGCGGCTTCAAAGGAAACAATCCAAGCATATCCATGGGTCACCCGCTGGTGTTGGTCAGCCAAGGCAGCGACCAAACGGCCGTCTTTGAATGTGCGCTCCGTGACCGCTTGGCGCACATCCTGGATATAGCGACTTAAGGCCAACAAGGCCGACTGGTGAGAAGAAAAATCTGCACTCATTGAATATCGCCCCCAACAATCCCTTGTTCCATCAACTGATCAATTTTGTCCTCTGAGTAATCAAGAACGTCCTCCAGCACTTCCCGGGAATGCGCTCCCAGCACGGGAGCAACGACCGCCGGGTCACGATCTTGATCAGAAATGGACAATGGAGAACCTGGCGTTGGATAGCTGAATCCACTGGGGTTCTGCATTTCTGAAAAAATCGGGTTCTCTCTCACCAGCGCCTTATCGTCCACCGCATCACGCAGGCTTTGAAACTTACCAAAGCAACCGCCGACGCCTTCTAAAGCGGCCTGCAGTTCAGCGGCCGATCGTTGAGATACGCGAGATTCTACCAGCGGATATAGGGCGTCTCGGTGCTCGAACCGCACCCCTTCATCGTGGTCAAAACTCACCCCCCGAGCCGCCTCGATCTCGGCAACTTCAGCGCTGATATCCAGCACTTTCAACAATCCCCGCCACTGGCGACGGGTGATGGCAATAATCATCATGCGTTGACCGTCGCGGGTCACAAAATCTTTGCCAAAGGCTCCGTAAAGCTCATTGCCATAACGCTGCCGGTCTTCATTTTGATACAGCACCTCCGCCACCTGGCCAAGATTTGCTGCCGCGGTAATGCCGATGTCTGCCAAAGAAATTTTGTACTCGCCGCCCTGCCCGGTCATTAAGCGGTGTTTATCGGCGGCCAGCAGACTAAATGCGGTATACGCGCCTGCCAATAAATCCCATGCCGGCAGAACATGGTTAACCGGCTCATCACCCAAGGATTGCGGCCCCGTCATCAATGGGTAGCCCAGGGCACAGTTAACGGTATAGTCCACTGCCGGGCCGCCATCCGCCTGGCCCATGACTCGGGCGACAATCACATCGCTGCGCAGCGCTTTCAGCTTGTCATAGCTCAAAAAGCCCGACTGCGGAAAATTGGTCAGCAAAACCCCAGCTTGTTTGCCAGGCGCTGCCACCAGCTCTCCCATTAGCGCTTTGCCTTCATCGGAACCGATGTTGATGGTGATGGACTTCTTACTCTTATTTAGCCCTTCCCAGTAGAAGCTATCTCCACTAGTACTTTTTGGCCAACGCTTATAATCCGGGCCACCGCCGATGGCATCAACGCGAATGACTTCCGCGCCAAGTTGAGCCAGGTAAAGCCCCGCCGATGGCGAGGCAACAAACGAAGAGGCTTCGATAATTCGAAAGCCCTTAAGGATGCCGTACATCGGGGCGCAGCTCCTAGTGGTGTGAGGGAAACATCAACAACGGGGTATGCAAGGGCCCATGGCTAGTCCAATGGGCCAATGATAGAAATCGAGCTGACATTTTGAGAAGGCATTCCACCCAAATTATGGGATAAACACAAACTGGGTGGATCTTTTCGCTGTCGTTCGCCAGCTCGTCCAAGCAGTTGCAGGTAGCCTTCATAGACCATGCGAAGGCCCGAGGCTCCAATCGGATGACCAAAACATTTTAAACCGCCATCAATTTGGCAGGGCACTTTCCCATCGGCATCGAATGTTCCATCAAGAACGTCTTTCCAGGCCTGGCCTTCCTCGGAGATAAACAGGTCCTCCATGGTCACCATCTCAGTGATGGAGAAACAGTCGTGTACTTCCGTCAGGGATATTTGTTCACTGGGTTTGGTGACCCCTGCTTCCTCATAGGCGCGCTTGGCCGCCACACGAGTGGTGTGAAAATAACTGCCATCCCATTGATTGCCTTGAAGCTCCCATCCGCTGGAACTCACAATCTGCATGGCCTTGATGGTCACCACAT
Source organism: uncultured Gammaproteobacteria bacterium (assembly GCA_964559945.1). Taxonomy (GTDB): domain Bacteria; phylum Pseudomonadota; class Gammaproteobacteria; order Xanthomonadales; family SZUA-38; genus JANQOZ01. The sequence goes on from CAZLJY010000104.1 coordinate 7,025, forward strand.
CGGTTTTCCCCAGAGCCTTGGCAATCTCTGGGGTTGTCACGATAGCGCACGCGGCCCCGTCGGATACGCCGCAGCAGTCAAACAAGCCAATGGGCTCTGCAATCATTGGCGCCTTCAACGCTTTTTCGATATCGATTTTATTGCGCAAATGAGCCTTAGGGTTTTTCGATCCATTGTCATGACTTTTCACCGACACGTGGGCCATGGCTCGCTTGACATCCGCCGGATCTAAACCATGTTTTGCCCGATAGGCGCTGGCCAGCTGAGCAAAGTTACCCGGCGCCGAACCGGTAATCCCGATCATGTCCCAGCGAGTACCGCGGGAGCGGGCCGGCAACCCTCCGTAACCGGTGTCTTTTAACTTTTCCACACCAATGGCCAAGGCAATATCGGCAGCCCCCGAGGCAACAGCGTATACCGCGCCACGCAATGACTCTGTGCCACTAGCGCAGTAGTTTTCCACCTTAGTGACACCAATATCTGGTAGCCGCAGTGCGATGGCTGCTGGAATGCCCGATGGACCCACATTTTGGGCATCAAAGCCAACCCCAAGCCACGCAGCATCCAACTGAGATACCTCAATCCCCGCATCCGCGATGCCTTCTTCAAAGGCTTCCAGCATTAGCTGATCGGCGTCGCAATCCCATCGCTCGCCAAAACGCGCACAGCCCATACCGAGTATGGCGACTTTATCTTTTATACCACTGGCCATTATTTACCTTCCGATTGGGTGGGCGTTGCTTTCCAAAAATATTTTCTAAAGCCTCTGAGTTCGTCAAAAGCCTTAATCCGAAACACCATCCGCATTTGCGAACCGACATCGACGTCGCCGTCTTCAATGTCAGCAAATTCTGCCACCATGCGGCCACCGCCTTCAAAGTCGATCATGCCGTAGTAAGCGGGTGGGTCAGGAGAGTATGTCAACACATCTGCGGTGTAACTCAGCACCTTGGCCAACCGATCGGCAAAGAAGTAATCCTCCTGACGGCCGGCTTGTCGAGACTTCCCGCTGAACGCCAACTCCGTTTTAGGAAATTGAATGTCACCGGTATCCGGACATTTCCCGCCCACAAGGCCCAGTACCGTTTTTCGATCTCGGGCCAATGCTGAGCCAGGCTGCTTTTCATCCAGCTCGGCGCGCATGCCTTTCTCCACATCGAGCAACCCACGGTGCGACAAATAGCGCAGGTAGTTAGTATCTTTGACCGGCGTGACTGCTAAGGCCTGTTGCCGTTCATTAACCTTGGCAAGGTGCTGGGTGGCTTCAAAAATCATCACATCCGCGCCCTGGCCGAAGCTTGCCAGTAGAATTTTTTCACCTGCTTTCGCCTTTTGAAAGGCAGTGGATAGCATCACCAGCGGGTGAGATGCCCCGGTATCGCCAATGGTGGTGGTTAGTGGGTCAACGATGTTCTCTGGCGAAATGCCTGCCATCGCCGCTAATTTTTGCGGAACCCCTCGAACCGGCACCGCAATTACCGCATGGGCGATGTCACTGCCGCTGATCCCGTGTTTTTCAAGAGCACTGACAATAGCGCCCCCCAGGATCTTCATATGCCCCTCGTCCCGGGCAAACCGAGGCTCCCACGCATAGTCGAAGGATTCCTGACTGGAGCGAAAGTGATCAACAAAATCGATGGAGCTTGCATATCCGCCTAGGTAGTTGGCGATTCCTTCGCCTTCGCCCACGAGCAGCGCTGCCGCTGCATCGCCATAAGTCATTTCCTGGGTTGATGCGGGCTTCGCCTTGCGCCGATCTGCCGACAGGCAAAGCTGGGTTCCTTGGCCGCTTAACGCATCCATGAGCGCCGTGGTCCCCGCCCGAAGACTGCCGGACCGATCACTGACCGTGAGCTCATCACTCAGGTTCATCGCTTCTTTGACTACACCGGAGTTCGAGCGGTCAGAAAAGGGCAATGTGGTAGAGGCTAAGCTCAGCGAATCAATGGCATTGCGATCAAGCCCTTTTACGCAATTTCGCCCCGCCTCCACTGCCATAGTAATGGGATCTTCGTCCCATCCCGATATAGCCTTTTCCCCCGCGGCTAAACCTCTAAGGCCTGGAGCAAACCACTTATTCGCTTCATAGATAGCGCGTTTATCCAAACGTCGTTTAGGCACATACATGCCATAACTCAATATGCCAACGCTGTGTTTCATTCGCCTACCTGTAAGTTGAAAAGAATAACGCCGAGGCCGAAAAACGCTGATCTGCGGCGCTGGCAAGATCAGAATCGTGAGACAAATTCTGCACTGATATTGCGGCTTTTAGAACTAGCATTTTTAGGTGTTATCAACGAAACAGACCAAGCAAACCCGCGCCTAAAAGCTGGTAGGCCCGTTGAGTCATTGTTTCAACCCCTATAAGGGTATTTGGTCACAAGCCTGCGAATTCGCCAACCAGCAGCCAACGAGCCGGCTTACTGACCTTTACCCTTGTCGATGTAACGATCTATTTCTTCGTGGAAAAAACGCACCCGCTTTTCCTGATTGGTCAGGTATCCGCCGGTATAACCGCTGGACCTCAAGCCTCGTTGTTGGGTAGTCCAAACTGACAGGTCCTCGTCAATCACTTTGCCGCAGGAAATCTCGCCCACTTTGCCCGTCACATGGGGGACTGGGGTATCGAATGAAACGGTCTCAAACATTGCTGCCGAGTAATATTCTTTGGTTCCATCGGGAAACCAGTTAAGAAACCACGCATCAAAAATACATTTTTCTGGGTCGCTAGCATGTGGCCTGGCCATCAAGAAAAAGGCGCCGTCGACCTTCAAACTCAGGGAGAAATTCGGGAATATCGTATAGTGGTAATGGTCGGTAAGTTGGTTATCGGTTAACCGAGAGAAGTCATACCCTTTCTCCGCACCCGTCTCTCGTTTTATCTTTTGCATCGCCGCTCGGATGGCTTGAGGGTCACTTCGAAACGACTCGCCATCCACACCCCAAAAGCTGAAGTCATTTTTCATCTGCTTCAGCGTTTCGTCGAAATTCCCCTTATACTCAACCGTGGGCTTCGCACCGGGCATAAACATCCTTGCGTGCCCCTCTTTTTCGAAGATGTCCATCTGACAATGTTTGTGATTTTGCTCCATGACATGCTTGGTGCTGGGATGCACGTATGGCAAGTGATAGGACTCGTTAAAATTGTCTTGAACAACTTTCCAGTTAAAGTCGCCTTCAACGGTAACCCAATGGGTGCGCTTCATGCGTTTTAGGTCGTAGGTATTCATCTGCGCGTACACTGGGCCCAGATACTCTTCCAACGACATCACCTCGTCGTTCAACGAATACCAGATAAATCCACCACAGACCTCACTGCGCAGCTCTTTCAAACGCAGCTTTCCACAGGGATTGCCCTGCAGATAATCCTCTTTCTGGGGTACATAGGCCAGCTCACCATCGGTTTTATAACGCCAGCCGTGATAAGCGCAGGACATGTGTCGACCGCTGCTAGACTCTTCGTGGACCAGCTTATTGCCACGATGTTGGCAGACATTATAAAAAACCCGCACATTACCGTTGTCGTCCCGGGTGCACAAAATAGACTCTCGGCCGAGATCAAAGGTCATTCGATCCCCGGGGTTGGCGATTTGCTCCGCCAAGCCAGCCACCAGCCACACTTTGGTCCACACATGATCCCATTCCTTTTGCATGAACTCGGCGGAATAGTAACGAGAACCGTGAATTGGCTCCGAACCCACTTCCGGCTCAGGCAATTTTCGTTCATCAAGCCGGCCATCAGGCGTAAGGCCTAGTGTGGGGGACGAGGTTGAGTGCGCCATAAAAATCCTCTGGTTCAATTCTACTTACCAACTAAATGGAACACTAACGCGAAAAACCGTGGCTGTCTGCTATCAGTTTTTACAGCTAGGTACATGACGGCAAACTAGTGATCCAAGGGACTCACAACCAAAAAAAAAGCCGCATTCAACGAATGCGGCTTTTTTGGTTGCTATTGGCGTTTTCCTTTAGAAATCTTTTCGAACTCTGATTCCATAAGTACGGGGCTCACCGGTGATGCCTTGGGCCAACGGTAGACCCAAAGCTTCTATCGCAAAGCCTGTGGAAAAATATTCTTCATCAAGAATATTTTTGCCCCAGAATGCGACGTTGATACCACCCCATGTGGCAAGGTCGAAATCCAGTTGGGCGTTTAACAAATCGATAGATGCCACCGTAGCCTCGCCCTGTTCAAATCTCGCTGACAGGGCTGGATCGGCTAGCACCTGCTCGTCCAGGTAGGTATAGGTCAACTGAAGCCCGCCAGAGGTATTTTGACCCACGTCAAACTCATACCGACCCAACAAGCTAAATTGCCATTCAGGCCCCCCGATGGGATCGTTCGAACTATCAACAATGATGGTAGATCCCGGATTTGCTGGGTCGGCCACTTCCTCCAAAAACTCATCAAAATCGCCGTCTGTATAGCCCACACCCAGATTGAAGGTGAGGTCATCGGTTGGGAACCACTGCAGCTCTGATTCAAACCCTCTCAACGTCGCTTCGGCGGCGTTGCGCAAAATCGCACTCGGCACGCCTTGGGCCACTGTATTGTCAGAATCAACGGCAAACGCGACTAGTTGGATGTCAGTGTAATCTGAATACCAAAATGAGGTGTTGAAACGCAAAGTGTCGTCGAGGAGATCTGCTTTGAAGCCGACTTCGTAGTTCACCACAAACTCTGGTTCAACCACTACACCAATGTCGTTATCCCCATCAATCCCGCCACTCCTAAAGCCTCGAGAGATCGAACCATAGGTCAGGAAATCTGAAGTCCAGCGATAGTCCAAACCGACAGTCCAAGAAAAGGCATCAAAATCCGCCTCGTTCTCTGTTGTTGTTCCCTCGGCGATCAAATCCGCTTCCGTTTGCCCTTGAACCGGCACATTGCCTAACTGCAACAGATCAACAAATCGCTCTTCGTCGGTCCAGCGGGCTCCAAGGGTGAGGCTCAACTGATCGGTAAAATCATAAGAACCATGGCCAAAAACGGAAAACGAATCGTTTTCCACACCCGTTAACTGCCCTCTTCCACCGACGTCGTTAAAATCTTCCCCATCTTCCTGGGAGAAGAAAAACCCGGTTTGCCAGTTTAACCGATCTGTTCCTCCAGCAAGCCTCACCTCTTGGGCGATGAGTTCAGACTCTTGACCAATGGGAATATCGGCGCTCACTGCATAGTTCAATACGGTAAATGTCTCTTGGTCCCGGTAACTGGTGATCGAGGTAAGATCCGCCCAACCTAAGCCAAGCTCAATGGTGGCGTTAATATTGGTTTCTTCGGCAGAAAGCTCAGGGTCAGTGTCACGAAGATCGGAGCCCAAAAAGAGGCTGTCTCCCGGTGTGCGGCGGGCAATGGGAATCTCCACAACCCCTGGCACAATGACCAATGTCCCGTCCAGAAGTACCCGAGAGATCACTGGGTTTTCATCTACGGTGTGATGGTCGGCGTTGATTCGCAGAGAAAAATCATCCGACGGCTGATACAAATAGGATGCCCGAAAAAATTCTTCGTCATCGTCAGCAAGTTCGTTACCCGTCAAACTTCCATCTAAACCAACACCGTCACCAAAGCCATCTCGATTGGTAAATGCGGCACCAAATCGCAGTGCTGAATTTTCACCCAACGGGATGTTCCCCACCCCTTCAACATTGATCCGACCGAAGTTACCAAAGTCCGCTTGAAGGTAGCCGGAATATTCATCCAACTTTGGCGCTGTTGTGCGGACAATGACTGTGCCGCCAGTGGTGTTTTTTCCAAACAGGGTGCCTTGGGGCCCCCGAACAATTTCTACCTGTTCGATATCAAATAGATTACCAAACAGGTTTGTGCCTCGAGTCACTGGCGCGCCATTGATATTGATACCCACCGCCTGGTCGATACTCAGATCCGTGGTTGTTGAGGTTTGTCCTCGAATGGTGAGCGCCGCGCCCACCGAACCGCGAACATCATCTGCCCGGACGTTAAAGTTTGGCGTGATCGACGCAATTTCGGGAAATTCTGTGAGACCGGCGTTGGTCAGTTCGAACCCGGTCACCGCCGTTACCGATACCGGTACGTCTTGCAGGTTCTCTTCCACTTTTCGTGCAAGCACAATAATTTCTTCAAGTTGGGCATACGCCGAAGTGATTGGCAAGCTGCTAGCAGCAATGGCTGCTGCAATGCTCACCGATAAGCGGCGTAAACCTTTGGATTTGGAGGGTCTGGTCACATTATGTTCCTCTGGCTGAACGTTCATTGTGTTTGGGCTCCTACTAGATTTTCAGATGCGATGGATATCCAGTAACGAAACCTTAACAACCGATTGGGATTTAGTGGACTGTTACAATTGATAGGTCGGTCCAAAAAAAAACCATTCTTTGAATAAAAACCCGTATTTACAATACCTTAAAAAGCTCTTGGTCGACACCAAGGGGCCAAAAATACGGGCGGGGTTTGACCCCTTAAACGATGATTAACCGGTCGCTTGAATCGTTCATAAGCTCCGGCCCATCTTTGGTAATAAGTACCAAATCTTCCAGATGGGCGCTGCCACCTAATCCCACATCCAAAAACGGCATATCAATACTGACCACCATGTTTTCTGTCAGGACGATATTTTCCTTGGAAAAACCGATCCCGAAGTCCTTTGCACTGGGTTCATCATGATGATGCATACCCACGTTATGGGGGTTGACCGCAAAATTGGCATCCACACCAGAATCTTTGTAAAGCTTGGTGGCCATACCATAGATGTCGGCGTAACTTGTTCCTGGCTTCAACTCTGGCAGGATGTGATCCCAAACATTGGACAGAACATCGGTGATCTGTTTCATTTTGCGATTGGGTTCACCGACACACACGGTTCGGCCATAGTCGCCGAAATACCCTTGGAAACTGCTGACAGCATCCATCAAAAACGACCGTCCTTCGGTGATCTCGCCACCAAACAAATCCGAGGTATGGGTATCTAACATCAAGAATTGGGGTTCGTGGCGGTAGGTCCCGCAAGCCTTGGCAAACTCCAGACGCACGTCACGAAACGTCGCCCCTTCCCGAACGGCAAGGGCCGCTGAGCGCGCAGCAAGTCGGTTGGCCTTTGCTGCATATTTCATGTAAGTGATTTCAAGCGGCGATTTGCGCAGTCGTATTTGGCGAATTAGCCGTTCGCCATCTTTGATCTGCAAATCCATCCCGCTGCGTTCGACCACAGATCTGAGCCTCAGGTTATCAATGGCGATAGTCTTGTTGGGAAAATCCGTCGCCAGAATCTCAGCCAATATGGCAGCTTCAGCAGACGCAGTGAGCTCAACGAGCGCACGCTCAAGCTGTTTAAATCTCCTGGACTCAAGTGTTGAAAGCGGTGCTTCGTCATGAACCCTGGGTAAGTAAAAGGCTTTTGCAGGGGCCGCTGCGATGTCTGCACCACGCTCCAGCTGTTCAAATATTTCGGGTTCTGCCGGGGTTCCGTAGAACCTGAAATCCACCTCGCTAGTAAGGGCTGGATCTGGCGCATCAAAAAAATAGCTGATTCGACTGCCAATTAAGGTGGGCTTGCGCTTTGGTGATGCCGACAAGGCGGCGTAGGTTTGACCGTCAACGCCCACTTTCCCATCCACAGGTTGCTGATTGGTGAGGTATTGAATGTTCACCGGATCGGAACAAATCAGCAAATCGATGCCTTCTTTTTCCATCACCTCAACAGCGTGACCATGGTTAAGCAGTAGCCTTTTTGGGTCCGCGGGTATTTCAGGTGCTTGACCAAAAGACCCGGTTTCAATCTGTCCAGTGGGCCTGTGCCCCCTACTACAGGAAGCGACACCTGCGGATGCGCTAACCGCTGCTAATCCCTTAATCGCTGACCGCCGAGAAATTCCCATGGACAATAGACCTATTTGAGTTGTTCATTGGTTTGTTCGATGGCTTCGAATACCCGGTAAAGAAGTGACTGTCACCCGCACCCAAGCAAGCAACGCACCGTCCCTCAAGAGCCAATCAATACCGCCAATCTGATTAGTTCTAGACCCGATGGTATTACAAAAATTCAACAGGTAATGCTGGGCTTAGTTATCAAATTAGATAGTGCTGCTCGCCAACGGTTTCACCTAAATTGTGGCGATGGCTTTAGACGATCCGTTCTTTTAGCGCCATGAAAACCTTACAGCTCCCGTCATTGGTATCAAGAGGAAGTGGCTATGCAGGCGACTGACGCATCTGGCAACCCCATCAACCTCGGCAAGAGTTTCGGCAGCTTCGGTTACCGAAGTTATGTGTTGGCCTCGCTCACCGCCATTTACATTATGAACTTCCTAGATCGCATCCTGATCAGCGTGATTGGTCGTCCCATCATTGATGAATTCGGCCTGAGTAATTTTCAGTTTGGCTTGCTGACTGGCTTCGGTTTTGCCCTGTTTTATACCACCCTAGGCATTCCTATCGCCCGGATGTCTGACCGGTATAGCCGGGTCCGAATTATCGCCATCTGCAGTATTTTGTGGTCCATCGCCACCGTGCTCTGTGGCTTTACTACCGGCTTTGTGACCCTGCTTCTTGCCCGTATCGCTGTTGGCATCGGCGAGGCCGGCTGCACGGCGCCCTCCAACTCCCTGCTCAGCGACTATTACAAGCCAGCCGCCCGCCCGCTTGCCCTGGGTATTTTCGCCGGAGGACTGATGTTGGGCAGTGTTCTTGCACAGTTATCCGGCGGTTACATTCTCAAATTTTTCAGTTGGCGAGAGGCATTTATTTATGTCGGAATTCCCGGCATATTCCTTGGGTTATTGGTATTGCTTACCGTCAAAGAGCCAGCTCGAGGATATTCAGATCCGCCGGGCACGCCAAGCAAAGACCAGCCGTCATTAAAAGAAGCGTTTGCTGAAGTCTTTGCCAAAAAGACCTTTTGGAAAGTGGCTCTGGCAGGCTCTCTGTCCACATTAGCCGGTTATAGCTTGCTCAGTTTCCAGCCATTATTTATCCAGTACACCCATGGTTTGAGCCCGGGAGAAACGGCGATTAAATACATGGCGTATTTTGGCCTGGCTGGCGCAGCTGGCACCTGGCTGGGGGGCTACCTGACCCAGATTCTGTCACAGCGCACGGCCTATGCCCCGGTGATTGTGCCGGCGATCGGCGGCTCGGTTTGCGTGCCGCTCCTGGCGACCGGAATTCTGGCCGATGATGTCAACACAATGTTCTGGGCGTTTGTGACCGCCAATGTCTTCCAGACCTTTTTTCTTGGACCTTTGTTTAGCGTGACCCAATCCGTGGTATCACTGCGTGTTCGGGCAACCTCCATCGGCATATTGCTATTTATCATCAATTTTATTGGTGGATTTCACGCTAATTGGAAGATACAACACAA
>CAZLJY010000105.1:0-16358 GCA_964559945.1 uncultured Gammaproteobacteria bacterium
CCTGACTTAACGTTGATAATGGATTGGCCAATCATGGCGCAGCCTGCCATGCCGCCAATCAGACCTGAGCCAATATTTGCCACCCCTTGGGCTGCACACTCACGGTTTTTGTCGCTGTCAGTATCGGTTAGATCATCAACGATGGTAGCGGTCATCATTGATTCCAGTAATCCCACCACCGCCAGTGCTGCCGCATAGGGAAAGATGATGGTTAGGGTTTCAAGGTTCAGTGGCACATCGGGCCACAGAAACACCGGCAACGTATCGGGCAGCTCACCCATGTCGCCCACGGTGCGAATGTCCAGGCCCATAGCGATGGCAACGGCGGTCAAGCTGACGATGCACACCAATGGCGAAGGCAATGACCGCCCTACCACCGGCACCAGGGGAAACAGATAAATAATGCCAAGACCGGCAAGGGTCATTGCATAGACGTGCCAGGTGACATCGATGAGTTCCGGTAACTGGGCGATAAAAATCAAAATGGCCAACGCATTGACGAACCCTGTAACCACAGAACGTGATACAAACCGCATTAGACTTCCCAATCGAAGATACCCAGCAATAATTTGTAGCACTCCGGTGAGCAGGGTCGCTGCCAGCAAATACTGAAGACCATGCTCTTTAACCAGGGTGACCATCAATAAGGCCATGGCGCCGGTCGCCGCGCTGATCATGCCGCTTCGCCCGCCAATAATGGCGGTGACTACGGCAATACAAAAGGACGCGTACAAACCCACCTTTGGGTCAACGCCGGCGATAATAGAAAATGCAATCGCTTCAGGAATAAGAGCCAGCGCCACTACGGTGCCGGCGAGCAGATCGTTTTTGGCATTGCCAAACCAATCGTGCGCAAAAGAGTTAACCATGATGAATCGTGGGGGCCAGAGGAATGAAGGCGGGCAATGGTACCGGAACACCACCCCCTCGCCTATCTTTTGAAACGTAATGGGCGATGTGCCGGTCTGCTATAGGACTTACAAGCAATGGTCTGCCTTTATGAGAACCCCAACACCCCGGCTTTTTGTTAAAAACCCCGTAAAACTTGGCCTGATTGTCAGTTTTCTCAGTATCAGTCTGTTGGCCTTCGCCCAGGACAATGAGGAAGACGGACAAGAACCGGATGGGCAGGAAACTGAGTCCTCCCAGCCGATGACCGCCGAACGGCTTGGAGAACTCGTTTTAAGGGTCGACGACAGTGCAGAACAACAAGGCAACCAGTGGGGCTTTAGCGTGGCTGAGCTGCCGATCATTTTGGTGTTCGACGCCACCAATGACCGAATGCGCCTGATGACCCCCATCGGCGATGCCACTGCCCTGTCCCAGGAACAACTTGCCCGGTTAATGCAGGCCAACTTCGACACCGCCCTGGACGCTCGCTACGCCATTGCCGGCGGCCTTCTGTGGGGTACATTCATCCATCCACTGAGCGCCTTGAGCGACGAGCAGTTTTTAGTGGCCATTGGCCAAGTGGCCAACGTGTCCCTTTCCTATGGCGAAAGTTTCTCATCAGGACTGTTGATGTTTGGTGGCGGTGACACCGGGCAACGACAACGGGAACTGATTGATCAACTGCGGAAAAAGCAAAACATATAGGCTAGCTGCAGAAGATCTCTTGCCCCAGCCAGCTAAGTGGCGCTGATGGACGCCTGGGCAAACTTACCCAGGCCTCCCATGAAATTGGACGATCCACAGTGGCCGTGGCGGACACTATTTACGCCGCTTTCAGGCGCTTAAGCCGACTCAGATGATGCCGTTAGTGATGGCTTTGAGCACCGCTTGGGTCCGATCGCGGGCATTGAGCTTCTGTAAAATAACCGATACCCGGTTTTTGATGGTGCCCTCTGCTTTGTGCAGTTGTTCAGCAATTTGCTGATTGGAAAAGCCGGCGGACATTAACCGCAGCACAGCCCGCTCTTTATCATCCAATTCCGCAAACAATGCTTCCGGCGGAGGCAGTGAACCATGACCCCGGACACGCCGACGAGATTGAGGATCGAGCACCGTGGCGCCGTCCAAAATAGCGCTAATCGTGGCAAACAGATCGGCGGGCTCAATGTCCTTGAGCACATAACCGTTGGCCCCCGCCTGTGTCGCTTGCTGGAGAAGTTCTTGATCTTCAAAGGTCGTCAATAGCAATACGGGCAGCCGGTTAGCTCCCTGGCGCAGCCGCCGAACCACTTCAATCCCGTCCATCACCGGCATACGGATGTCACACAGGACAATATCGACCTCCGCATCCATCAGCTGCGCCAGCGCATCGGCGCCATCTTCTGCCTCAAACGCCACCCGTAAGTCAGATTGCGCATCGAGGATCGCTCTTAAGCCTTTGCGAACCAGCGCCTGGTCGTCAACTAGACCTACCCGTATTTCGTTGTTGGTCATGCCTGGGCCCAGACCGCTGAGACGCGGGTGCCGCTGGGCGAATTGGTAGAAATGACCAGTTCGCCATTAGCATTGATCAATCGTTCGCGCATGCCGGCAATCCCATGGCCCTCAGCGCCTTGAGCACCGACGCCGTTATCGTCCACCGTTAGGCAAATACGTCCTTGTTCTCGTTTTACTTTGATGACGCAGCGACTGGCCTCGGCGTGACGCACCACGTTGGTGATGGACTCCCGAGCCACAGCCAGCAGCCCCTCAGCCACCGCGAGATCTTCAACAACCACATCATTGGCCACATCGATGGTGAATTCCGGCGCTGGGAATGGCCGGGTTAACTGGACCAGCGCCCGTTTAAGATCCAACGGAGCCAGTTCGCGAAGATCCCCCACCAAGGCGCGAATGTCCTCCAACAGATCGGCGGACAAGTTGAGGCAATCGGTTAACCCATCGCGATCTTCCGGACGACTACGGTCCCGAAGCTGACGAAGATTTAGCTTGAGCGCGGTTAGCGTATGACCGGCAGTGTCATGCAATTCCCGTGAAACGCGCAGGCGCTCCCTGTCTCGGGCAGACGATTCCAGCAAAGAGCGGGTAGCCAACATTTCAGCATTCACTGCAGCCAGCGCATTGCGGGCTTCATTCACCTGCACCGCATAGTGGCCAATAAGCAGCGAAAAAAGCTGAAAACAGGCATACAGGGCCACGCTGAGGAACGCTTGCAATGCCTGGGCATCGTGAAAGACCTGCAAGATCAGAAAATGGGCAACATTGACCAACAGCGCTGCCAAAATCGCCGGGCGAATACCCAGAATATAAGGAACCTGCGCGACCACTACGATATTGAGAATCGGCGCACTGGAAGACAGATCCACCGCGATAACAACACTCGCGCAAAGGGCCTGAAGCAATAGGTTGATGACCTTGCCTGCCCTGCCCCGCTGAAAATTCAGCAACAATAACAACCCGAGAAAAGCCCCGGCACTAAAATGCAGTACGATGCGGTCATCGATAAATGGCAGGCTATCGGGCAAAGCCCGGGCGGCAACAAACCACACCAAGCTGACCGTAAGCCCTCCGGCTAACCACAGGGACGGCAAAGCTTCGTTGTTGCGAGGCGATGGACGCAGACTCATCCGTTGATTTTGCACACATTCCAGCGTTCAACAACCGGCGGGCAAAAATAGTGACTTCGGTCACTTTGGGCGGTGACGGCAAGGCATCGATTTATTTGCGCGATCAGGCGAGGCTAGGTACACCCAAACCGGAGACCCTCCATGGAAGCAATATTCAATGCGATTGTGCTATTTCATATCGTTGCCGGCAGCATTGGCTTGGCCAGCTTCTGGCTACCGGTTTTTGCGCGAAAACGAAAAGGTCTACATACCAAAGCAGGAAAAATCTTTGCTTACGCCATGCTGGTCACGGCCATCAGTGCAGCGATTGCGGCTGTTCTAACCTTAATAGCCCCGTTGATCACTCACCCTGAGATTTCATCGCGCCACGTGGTAAGCCTTAGGGCAGTCAACGGGTTGATGCTACTTTATTTATCAGCGATTACCTTTGGCGCTGCGTTTACCGGGCTGCGAGCGGTACGAATGAAACGCTCCTGGGGTAGTCACCGTGATATCGGCGAGCTGTGTGTGCACGGGGTTAGCTTCCTGCTAGCGCTGTCGGTATTGGTTATTGGGTGGCATTTGGATTCGGCTTTGATGATGGGAATGAGTGTGATTGGATTGATTGGGGCGCCTATCAATTTCCACCGTATTGCGGCAGTACCTAATCAGGGTCAGGAATGGAAATACCAACACATGTCGTCCATGTTGGCTGCGGGCATCGCGGCACATACCGCATTTTTGATTTTTGGCTCCAGCCGCTTTATCGACTCGTCTTTAGGTGGTTCGGTATGGGTATGGCTAGCGCCAACCTTAATTGGTGTGCCCGCGATGATGATCTGGACCCGTACTTTGCGGCGCAAACAGGACTCTCGCCGTCGCAACCCCGAGGTGAACATCTTAGGTGCAGAGGTATCTTGATGAAAACCTTACTCGCGAGAACAACCTTGATCGTCGCCGCTTTGACCGGAACCGCTGGGATGGCCAATGATGTTGTCGACCCTGCGGCGCTGCGATCCCTAATTGACGATGGCCAAGGTAGTGTCGTTGTGAGCCAGATGGAGACTCGCTTAAAGTCTCACCCCGCTTCGGCAGAGGTTCATTATTGGTTGGCTGAGGGTAAGTTGGCACAGATCGATGCTGCGTCCAGCTTTCGCAAGCTAAGCTTGGCTCGCGCGGCAAAAAAGCACCTTCTGGCCACCTTAGAACTTGCCCCAAATCACGTAGATGCACATCGTTCGCTCGGTCAGTACTACCTGCAAGCGCCGGCGATAGCCGGCGGTTCTAACAAGAAGGCCAAGTTACAATCCGATGCATTGATGGAATTGGATAAGGCGGCGGCGTTGCGCCTGAAAGCCGACATTGCCCAGGAGGAAGATGATCCCCAATCCGCCATCGCCTTTAACCGGCAGGCACTGTCCGCCGGCACGTGGGATTGGGATGCCCAATACGCCCTGGTGATCGAGGCGGTACATTATCAAGTGGAGAGCGCGGCCGGTGTGCTGGAGGAAGCCGAACGCAATGTGCGCCAGCATGCAAACCAAGACGACCGGGCGCTGCGTCTCATTGACTACCAGCGCGGGAAACATGCGGCCGTGAGCGGCCAGATCCTTAGCGCAGGCCAAGCCAGCCTCACCCGCTATCTTGCCTATCAACCCCTGCCTGAGGACCCATTCTGGACTGGGCTGAGTTCCGTCTAGCTCAAGTCGAACGCCAAAGCGGTCAAGCGTCAGCTGCCAATAGAAGATTTGCGCGACTGGAGGCGACAGATGTTGCTGAGGATCTTGGCTTTGCTTTACAGGATGAGCGACGCTGGCATTACGCCGATTGAAGAAATCGTCTTACAGTGAAAAGCTGCCAGCGCAACGAGTAAGCACCACAAAATGATGTCCCTCATTTTTCTATCACTCGAAATGTGGCGCTGATTCTCTGCGCCACTGGTGCAGCCAAGCTTTGAGGGTCTCGGCAAATTCTAATTGCGTTGAGAATAATCTTTAAACTCACTCTCAATAATTTTGTAAAGATCTTTTACCCATTCAGGCTGTGCACTCGGATCCAGGGTTGATTCCCTTGGGTCCGACGGTGCAATAACGACTTTTACATTAGATTTTCCGACATCATGCACCAGGACAAACAGTTCTTCGATGGCCTCATCGCCCATCGCGAGGCATCCAATTGAAACGGCCTTGCCATGAATGAAAATATTTGACCCAGGATTTGCTCGCCCCTCTGTCTCAGCGTGTTTAAGATCGAATTCATTCGGATAATTCAGCTTCATAGACAGATGGTAACTACTATTTGGGTTAAGTCCCTCGATTTGATAGACGCCTTCAGGAACTTGCCTATCGCCCTCCCGCAATTTTGGGCCTGACACACCGCTTTGCGCTTGGACCTGAAATCTCCGTATAAGACTAGGATTACCACCTTGTCGTGCCCAAAGTTCTAGCTGGCGGTTATGCTTTGTTGCCAACAGAGTGATTTTCTTCGGTGGATAGGTAACTCCAGCGTCGTCAAAATAAGGGAGCAACCTTGATCGCGCATCGACTCCGACAGACAAAATTACATCAGCCACTGTTTGCTTACCAGTCAACTTAATGTAAACCGGGTGCCAAATTCCACGCCCAAAGAAATATAGAAGTAACGAAGCCGCCACGCATCCGATAACAGCAATTTGGAGCCACTTCACCCCTGGCATAAATTTCCGTAACGCGTTGCACAAAGCATCAACGATGCCCACAACGCAATGAGCATCTGCGGCATGCGAAACTCATGTGGCTTTGGACCCATTTTGCCTGTTCACTTTTCGTCAATTTGACCACCTTCATTCTCCAAATGTTCTCGCATTTGGCCAGCTGCGTAACTTGCGGACGCCCCTCTTGCCTTTGCCTGAGCGTAAATTGCCAACGCTTGGTCGACGACCTTGAAATCATGGTTCGCCGCTTATGCAGTGGCGTTTAAAGTCATTTCTAACTGTTTAGTTTCGCCGGCGAATATTTTCGCACGCCAATTCATTCCGAAGATCATCACCACCCCAACCCACAGGAACCCAATACAGCCAGCCACAAGGCGTACAGCTCGCCTGTTAGAAATTTCGCTAATTAGCCAAACCAATGGCCCCAATGCAAAAAGCATCAAGAACTGTAGATCACTCATAGACTCTCCTTTCAACTAACGCTTTGTCAAGCATTTGCGTGGGAGAGTAGGCTGCGGTCCCACTGAAACGTGGGTTTTCCCGAAAGGCGCCGCTTGGCGAAGCTGATCGTCGAACTTGGTTCCTGAATACCAAAAGCAGCGTTGACCCGATCAATGCTTCCATTAGTAGGCGGTTCTCTTCAGTCGTAGGTAACGGGTCCAGAAAATATCGAAAAACTTAATATGCTCTTGACGAAACATTCTCTACGCTTAGCCCCTAGCTAACCCACGTGTGCACAACGCGTGCCGAGGAAAATGAACTGAGCGATTGGTTAGACACCATGGCTTCAATACACCCGGGTGCCTCTAACAACCCTATTTTTGATTTGAGCTTCCTCTTCAGTTAGGCAATAGCATTTGTCTTTGTAATTCGCCGCACGAGCGTTTCTCGGAATAAATCGTGAGTCATGAAACCCTTGGGATATGCATGCTTCCCGACATTCGTCAGTATTTTTTTTAGAGTCGAAAAGCACGAATGCGATAACTATCAGGATAAACGGAATTACGATCCACTTCAGCACCCCATAGTCTGCGTCAATCACGGCAAATTATTCCCGTACGATTTAGCGGATGCTCTACTGTAAGAGTTATGTTGCATAATCAAAACCATTAGCAAAGCGCTGCTCAAGATAACGCCGCTTCAGTTTGCACCACTTTCATCCTCTTGGTCGAATTGCTCATTGAATTTCAATATCGCCTTGAATCGCTGACTGAATTTTTTGTAGCGGCGGAAGCGGGAAACGCAATAGGGCTCGATCCATATCGTATCCGCGCTGAGTTTTGGCCATAGCTCTAGTTCGAGATTTCCGTCTCGCCCAAAACCCTCGATTTGAAAAGTATGGCCGACGGCATTCGAAAACGCTCGTTTCGTGAAATCAGGCATAGACGCTATCGAGATCGGGACAGTGATTACGCGCACCCAGTCTCCCAACTTCAAATCTTTGCCGGTGCAATCTAGTGCCGGGCAGACTGGAAATTCGAGTTCAGTATTCATAAATCAACATAACTATTAAGCAACGCCGCCGGCACAGCCAGTTAGCTGCAGCAGTTGCTCATCCATCAACCACTATATCTCTGTTAGCACCCACTCCTCCCAGCCTTTCATCCTTACCTAAATCAGAAATCCGATACCCACTGACCGACACATCGTAGATCAGCCTATGCCCCCATCGATTCGGCAGCAATTTTGCTGACATATACGGGCCTTGCCAACCAGGTGCATTGGATTCACTAATCACTAGACCCTCGAGCGAGAGAGGATAAGCACCGACATCGAGTTGGTAAGCGTTAACCGAGTTACGGGCAGCATGCACTGAAGATATAGGTTCGCCGCCGTGAAATGGCTTTGCCTCGATAAACATCCATATTGCCAATATCATCCCTATGGCACCCAGAATTATCTCAAGAATTGTGGGCTGCATATTCAAAACTAACGTCCCCCGACAGCCGTCAGTGCGATTGGGAGGCTGCAACTGTGTCATGCGCCTCTATCTCCCTTGATTCTTTCCAATTCCTCTACAGCATCATCATCAACCTGAACTTCCGTGGGCTCTGCCCAATGGGTGTTGGACCCTCTGGTTTTTATGCCTGAAACCCAGTATTCCTCGCCCGTTTGTTGATCAACAAAATTACCCTGGATTCCGCCGCCTTTCGCTCTCAAAAGTTCTTTGCCGCGATAGCGCACCGTGCGGCCAGATTTCGAAAACTCCACCCAGCCAACACGCGCTGCCACACCATCGATATCACCATCTTTGTTTTCTAGATACATGACTCGGCGGGTTTCACCTCGGTTCAATTGGTTATTTTTCATACCCTGTATTGCCCATCGTTAGCTGCCGTGGATTCGCCGGGTATTGGCTATCCTCTAAATGCAGGAGCTTGAAAACTTAGTTAAATGTTGGATCGGGGAACGCAATAACCACCGTCCCCATCACCAATAAGACGGCTATTAGCTCCAGTATAGGGCCGATTTCGCCGAAGCGATGAACCGCGTTTCTCAACTTACTACTGTAGGTGAGAATCGCAAGATCTTCCTCGGTCACCACTTTTCCGCTAACAGCGCGATAGTACGCCCTGGATCTCGCTATCCCTAAAGTCAACGCTAAGCCAAATCCTGCGACAAGTGTTACCCAAAGGAACACGTTGACACTGCCTCCCAGAAAACCTGGCCGGATCACCTGACCCATCCACGGTAAAAGGGAATAACCAAAAGCAGAAAGATCGGCGGGCTAACTTCCGGACGCCGAACACTGGGCAAATCAGGGATCTTGAATTTTCCGCCCGAATACATCTAATGCCCAGTATTGGTTGCAAGCAAAACGCGTAATGTTTTGCCCACCAGCAGTGAGTTCACGTTTCGCCTCCAACGCGTTGCAAAAAATCGCAGCGTTGCTCGGTTACTTTGGGGTGAGTGCAGCACTGGTAAATACGGTAGAAATTGATCTGCCCCATGGCTCTGTTCCGACCGAACACCAAGTTAAGCGGCATGAAAGCCGAGATGTGACTCACATGTTGCCTCGAGATGGATTGTGCGAGCGAAGTTAGTGCTCGGCTTAAATGTCATATTAGGCGTCGCCCTCAATGAATCGCTTCCATACGCCAAAAGGCTCCCAAATCTTATGAAGATCTTGTTTCGCATTTGATTCCTCTTCTCCGAGAACGGAAACACGGTAACGATAGGTGAACGCCGATACTCGCATATTCGCCGCGCAATGCACCCATACTTTGCTGTCTTTATGTTCTTGAAGCACTGATACGAAATTCCCGAAGTCCTCTTCAGTGGGGTTTTTAAAGTCAACGGGGAGATGAATGTATTTCGAGCCCTGCGCCGCAAGTATTTCAGCCTCTTTTACCACCGAGTTTTCCAATGAACTCGTTGGCGCCAAGTTAATAATCACCTCATAACCAGCAGAACAAAGAAGCTTTAATTGGTTGTCGCTTGGTTGCCCCGACGTTGGATAGAGCCCCGCAACTTCATGGTAGTTGTAGATCTTCTTAATGGAAACGCCACTTTTGGCGAATGGCATCCTTCTGACAACCCAAGATCGCAAGAAGCCCAATACGGTTTTTGCTGTACTCGAAAGCACCTAGACGCCTAATCCTTCCCTGCAACTAGCAGTGAAACCGATTAGCCGCATTGCTATGTTATTCGACGCCATCGCTGCCATACCTCAACCGGTGAAGCAGCCTTGCCAGTCTTGCGCTGCCAACCGAAAGCGCAATGACCTTTACAAGTTCAACAAGGGCTGTCCGAAATCGTAGCGATTTCGTAATCGTCGGATAGTTTGACCGCCTTTTCGTAGGCGACGAGATTCGAAAAAACCACATAGTTGGAAACTTTTTCCCAGGCAACGGCCCCATAAGTCCCCGCTGCCCAGTTCGAACGACTGGCGCCAGAAGGTACTTCGCCAATGAGAAAGAGGCGTCCACCCTGCAATTCAAAGTGAGGGCTAATCAAATCTTGGCTTCGGTCATCTTCCAAACTCAAACACAAGCATTTGCCCGAAAAATCCGGGAGTGACTCGCGGCTCATATTGTAAACTCCATCTTTGTTTGGTCCAGTTCCGTCTAACGCCAGCGCCCCGTCAGACCATACCCCAAAGATCAGCTGTAATGCTCAGCTGCATCTTTTTATTAGGCGGCATACACGTATCCCGCGTATTTTAGAACGACATGTACGGCAAAGCGTACTCCCACGCCTAGTTGCTAACGGCAGCGCTAAACGTCAGCGATAGCGTCTCGTTAAAAGGCTCTTTTCGTTGCCACTTAGGTCTTATCAGTAACATGCCGAGGGGTGCTGATCTGCAGATGAGGACTCTTACAAACCCGGCAGCGTTTTCTCTCATCATAAGCTTGGATAATTTCACTGCAATAGGGACACCCAAACGGTGGATTACGAATCCGAAGCCCGCCTTCGTCCTTACAAAAAAACGCTTCAATTTCGGCCACAGTTAACACGCTCTCAGCCGCAAGTTTCATTTCATCGACCGGAAGCTCTGCTGCCACGACAATCGAGTATAAACAATATGGACATGCCACCGACTCTATACGACCCGAATACTTAGGTTTGGTTTGGAGTAGAGCAAAACCAAAAATGTCCGGTGCGGACTTTCCTATCACAACTTCGTCTAGGACCGGCCCGACAAGCGATTGACGCTTGCTGCCTCGATAGATGGCGTGACAGTCCAAGCACCGAAATGTGTATTCAAGTATCACGCAGCCTAATGCCTAAATTCGGCCACCGCAGTAGGCGGACAGCTGCTGGTTTGTGTTTGATGACCAACCCATGCCTCAGGGAAGCACCAAGCCTAGGTCAATAGTGCCCATTCGGACGATCGCACCGTGTCCCTTTGCTTCCACCGCTATAGGGGCAACGCCGAGTTGTGTTTCTCCCCGACCCCTTCTAAATGAACTCGTCTCGCCTCGGCCTTCCGGTCTCTCTCCTTTTTCCGGCAAGTACGACACCGGGTTGCTATCGATTCTATGTGCCCTTTCGCGATTTCGTACCACCACTTTTGCTGTTTCGCTGTCCAGACTTCATGTACACCACAGTCCAGGCACTGGAATGGCCGATCAGCATAGAAGTTCGGAAGAATGGTCCATCCAGTGCGAGCGTGTTCGAGCTCGGCGTGATCCGCCGCGACAGCGCCGCGTGGCATTTTCTTGCTGCTGAAATCGTAAAGGCCGACCTGTGCTTTGGCACGCTTAAATCGCGCAGCTTTGATCTCGGCCCTTCGTTGCTTATTACTCTTTCTAAACATAACTATCAATTAGAGCAGCCGTAAGCGGATGGTTGGCAGCGAGCAGCGCATGGATGCTCCACGGCCTTCCCAAAACAGGGTTAGACGGCACCTGCGATGATCCTTTGTCGCGCTTCCATCAACGCAAACCCAAGTAGATTTTCTACGCGCCCTTGACTGGGGTGAAGTAGCGCCTTCTTTTTCAATTTAGACGCCTAAAGCTTATGCTTTTCGACGTCCAGCTGCATCCGTTCGTTAGTTGACCGTGCGAGCAACATAAATACGATCGTCTTCTTGCGGACTAAATGAACTATCGCTAACTACAACGGTTCCGGATAAATAGTCATGCCATGCGCGTTTGTTTTTGTCCCAAACAACCCAAAAAAAACCTAATCCGAGCGGTAAGGCTGACAGAAAAGCTCCCGCCCAGCGGATCACGCACTGCCAAATTGTAAGGCGATTTCCTGTGCGAAAATCACAAACCTGATGGGACATCAGCATTTTTCCTGGTGTAGCGGACTTAAAAAACAAAAAACCTATCTGATAAAAGCCGTTCAGGAGAGTTAGGATCCCTTGAACCAAAATAGAATCTTCACTGAATTTTTCGAAACCAAGGATTAATATCATGATCGGAATGAACGCTATTGCGCCAATCAGAACATCGAGCAACCATGCGCCTAAGCGCAAAATAAAACCGATCAGGTATCGATGCGTTTCTGTTTGGTTCATTAACTAACGACTCGCTTCAGCTGCAGCCATTTGTTAGATGCCAACCCCAAGGCTCGTATAGCATCGTGACAGCTACCCTCGTAACGCTCCAGAGCCGAAGGCTGCTCCAGCACCCTGACAACTCGAGGGTTTGAAATCTCTGCTGAATATATACCCATGTGACCACGCTGGTCGAACGAAATTTCCCCCTTCAACAATACCCGGCGACCGTGAAACTCGCGATGCCACCTGAGGATTTTTGAGCAGTTTTTTCTCAATGCCTCGGCCGTCTTGCTGGGACCAGCAACCTTAACCCAGATGCAATTGGACTTAATTAGATCGATGCCATCGCATATCGCGTGGCCTTCGAAATCCATACGCAGCCACCCTTCTAGCTCGATTGCGCCTGGCTCCTGGTTTTCGATCAGCTCATCGAAAACCATTGGCGTCAGCTCGACGGCAAGCATCGACAGGAGCAACACTACGTAGCTGAACAACTGCATCTAAAGACTGTGCTCAGCTTCTGCCGCAGGCGACAACAATTTGTTAGTTGTTCGGCTCATAAAAAAGACGACTGTTTTCGCGAAAAAATTTGAGAAGCGCATGATATTTAACCATATCGTCAGAATAAGGGTTTTCTACTCAGGAAGACAAAAGAAAGTCCTCCGTAACCAAGCACTAGCGCCTTGTGTCGATCCGTCATCTGACTACTGAGCCTAAACGCCTAAGTTCAGCTAACGACGTAGCCGGTCAGCTGCAACACCTCGTTATGCATTACCTAGCCATTCGAAATGCAACTTTCTTTCTTGTGCAGCGCAATCTCGCAGATATAAGTTAATCAACGTCTGATAGGGAATTCCTGCTTCTTCTGCCATGGCCTTGAAATACTCAACAGTGTCTTTATCCAGCCTCATCGTCACTGGCTGATTCAAACGCTTGGCGTAAGGGTTTTTACGCCCTTTCATTTTTGAAAAATCGCAGCTCTCTCTCATTTTCTGTATTTCCAGTATTCGCGTTCCTCTGCCCTATTCGCTTTCAACGCCTGTCCTTCGCATGCTCGAGTAAGGCGTGGCTACCCTTCGTTGGATACTTCATTGTCCTGCGCAGCAACAATCTGCCACTCTCCGTCTCGATACATCCAGATATCGGTCCAAATCCACCTGCCAGATGTACCGTCCGTCTTTGTCCAGGTCTCCTCCCCGTAAGCAATAGCGGTTGATCCAAAAAACCGCACCTCGATCGGCCCGATCACGTTGGATACATACTCCGTCGACGGCCCACGATCCTTAATGACCTTGGCTTTGTCGTATCTTCCTCCATCTTCTCCCGTACCTTGAAAGTCCTCCGCGAAGTACACCCTTCTTCGGGTCATGTCCCCTGTCACGACCGACTCTGCCCAGTCCGTCGCGCACTCGATGATGTACTTCTCTGCCGCGACATAGTCGAGCTGACTAGGAGACTGTGCCCACGTCGGCCAAGGCACGAGCGAGACCAGGATGATTAGAACTGCTTTCATGTGTAACTCCGAATGTCCGCGAGGATTAACTGATATGACGACCAACACCCTGCATCAACTGCGGACGAAACGCGTAGCGTTTCGATAGTCAGTTGGATGCCAAAGTTAGAGTGGTGCGATTTCTTCATCGTAGGAATGGTTACTTACACCTTCTCTATACTGACGACCACATAGGTCTGATAATTGACCAGTTTTCCGTCTTCAGCGACTGGTGAACTTTGCCCTTTTGGTTTATCTATTCCAACTTTAAACGGCACCGACTCGTCAAGCTCATTGGGCATGATCCCCGCCTCGAAAAGAACTTCTCCCTCGATGGATACTGGTAGTTGTTTCCCATCATTGGTGTTGATCCAGCCCGTGCCCCAAAAGGAACGAATATATTCTTCAACACTTTCTATATCGGAAGATTGTCCATCGACAATGTCGAATTGGCCTTCTACAACCAAAGGCCACACCGCGTTGCCTTCAAAACCACTCTCTTTGACAACTTCCTTCATATTTCCCTAACGCTTAAGATAAGTCGCCGGCCTTTTAAGGCCGGTCGGACGCTCGCCGAAGGCCAGCGCGAACCTCATCTTTTGGTTAGCGCTCACCTAGCACTCTCGACCTCCGGTCTCGCTCACGCAGCTTTAGATTGAAGTTCAACGTAGCTAACCCAACGATGAAAGCATATACCACCGCGCTCAATCCGAATGATGGTATTTCAATAACGAAAAACAATGGACCGATCAACAAGGATACATACAACGCGCGAATTGCTGTCTTCGGATAGGTCTCTGCCATGATCCCCCAAAAATAGAGAAAACAAACGAACCCAATGACTGCCGCAGCCTCAGACGATCCGTAGGAACTCCTAGCTGGTTCCAAAAACAATAGGACTATAATGCCAAAGGGTATACCTGCCCCCCCCCGGCTGCTCCTCGAATTTCTAGAGCATCTAGTGGCTCCGCCGTCTCATTGACGTATTTATACTTGAACCGAAGATGGTCTGTCATGAGCGATAACGGTTGAGTTCAGCTGCGGGCGCAGCCGGTCATCTGCATTGCATAGTTATGCCGCATGATGGACGTCCCAGCCCGGAAATACTAAGACAGCGGGATGGCATTGGAGGGCAACTGCCAGCTGTTTGGCACGCTCAACTCCTAGATTGACGCGATCGTTTTCGATGGCAGAAATCGTTGATTGGGGTATACCGGAAATACGAGAAAGTTGATTTTGACTGATCTCTTGCAACTCACGAATAATGCGAACGGAATCACCGACGCTAACGTCGATTTGTTTTTGTGCAATCTTGTAGTTTTTCATCTCATTTCTTCCGATAGTCATGAGCATTTACACTCACGACCTCAACCAAAATGTGATCCTTTTCTACTCGATAAATTATCCAAAATTGCTTACCGAGCCTCGATGAACGATGGCCTTTCCATTCGCCCCGCAAAGACTCATCGTGAAACCCTTTTATCAATCTAAGCCCCATCGGCCCAGAAATGGAGACGATATCTTTCCACTTTTCATAACGTTTTAGGATGTCTTTCGATAGTCCACCAAGCTGACGCGGGACCTTTCGATGCTCATAGACAGACCACATACTTTAAAAAGTATATATACCATTTTCTGTATGTCCATTCTGATGCAGAACGATTATGCTCAGCTGCCGCCGAAGGCGGACAGCTGCGACTTTTAACCCAGTTAACTCCTGTCACGGTCCGGATTTACCAAACCGGCTAGTTCGTGCAAGACGTTCATCTGCTCCAAGGCGTTTCCGTCCTCATCGGTCTCAAATACAGCCCAATTTACATCTGAGAATCGCTCATCGTCTGTGTGGCTATCCGAGAGCTTGTGGGCCACGTGGTAAACGAACGTTTCCTGGAACCTTCTGATCAGAGTAGTGAGATGCTTAACGTTTAGTCCCGATTTCTCTATTGCAGCAATTGCTTCTTCGACGTCTGGCTCCTGAGGCCAAAACGCAGCGGCAACGCCCTCCAACTCCGCTCGTCGTCGAAATTGCTCCGCAGTTTCTTCAAACCAAGCGGTGTCCCCCTTAGGCAAAACCCCTTGCCAGATTTCGTGAAATAGCACCAAGGGCGACAGTAGAGGACCGGAGTCGGTGTCCATTTCGTCCTCAATGCAGAATTCGATCTGATCTACACCAAGAGCCTCGAATTTCTCTCGGAGCTGCTCGGCACTACGCTTTTTTGGTTTCTTACCAAACATACAAATTCCTTTTCTGAAAGGTTAACTACTAAGCTCAGACGCCGGCGACGTCGGTCGGGTGGAGGCCGCTTGTGGCCGGAACGGATTGCAGCGATATGTTAGTTTTCAATGGGCACGGTTCTTTCCACTGGCATATTGCACGTGAATAAAAACTGAGCTGACACAAAAGCTACTGATGTATCGAAAACCTGTTTTTCGCCCTTCGGTACCAAATGTACTCCTAACGCAGAAATCTCCTGAGATAAGTTGCCAGATCCATCCTCTCTTTCTTGAGCAATCCAAGCATCGTGACTTTGGAATAATGGCGCAACTTCTTCAAACTGGTTGGAAGGCTGCAATCGGCCTGAAAAAGTGTCTCGAAATAGTCGATTCAGTGTTACAAATCCCCAAGAGCGACCCGCGGCATCGCGGACCTCAAATGACCTGCCTAGGAATTTAGACATAAAAACTAACGCGGATGCTCAGCGGCCGGCTTTTAGGCCGGTCCATTGC
>CAZLJY010000106.1:0-16341 GCA_964559945.1 uncultured Gammaproteobacteria bacterium
GTCGGCAGGGATCTTTGACCCCAATGGCGCCATGTTAGCCCAGGCGATCACCGGCACCCCGGGACATGTCAACGCCATGGCCAGCAGCGTTGTGAAGTTTCTAGAAGCGTTTCCTCTGAGCCAACTTAATCCAGGAGATGTGCTGCTGACCAATGATCCCTGGCATGGCACCGGTCATCTCAACGACTTTACCGTGGTCACGCCGGTATTTCTCGACGACCACATCGTGGCACTGATTGCCGCCACCTCACATATTGCGGATGTCGGTGGACTGGGATTTGGACCCGAGGGTCGTCAAGTGTTCGAGGAGGGTCTCAACATTCCCATGAGTCGGCTTTATCAGGCCGGAAAACTTGACCAAACACTGATCCAGATCTTACGCGCAAACGTTCGCGACCCAAGCTCCGCCATTGGCGACCTGCATTCCCTGACCGCCTGCAATCACAGCGCCGCTGAGTCTTTGTTGTCGACCTTACAGGAATTTGATTTAACCACACTCACCGCTGTGGCGGAGTTGATTGTGGATCGCTCAAGTACCGCCATGGAAGCCGAGATTAGGGCGTTACCCGAATCCAGCTGGCACAACACGATGACCATCGATGGTTACGATGAACCGGTGACCCTAAGCTGCACGACGACCATTGCCGATGGAAAAATCTGGGTGGATTTTTCCGGCAGCAGTCCAGCATCAAACCGAGGCATCAACGTGCCTCTGACCTACACTCAGGCCTATGCTTCTTTTGGCGTTCGCTGCGTGGTGGGCAACGACATCCCGAATAATGCCGGCAGCCTGAGTCGGGTGGTTGTCAGTGCACCGGAAGGCTGCATCTTGAACGCACCGCGCCCCTGCGCAGTCTCAGCGCGTCACGCCATTGGCCAGATGCTGCCGGATGTTGTCCTGGGCTGCCTGGATCAACCCCTAGGCGGACAGGTGCCGGCAGAGGGGGCCTCATGCCTTTTCGGACCGGTTTTTTTGGGCGGCAAAGGCGTCGTCGCTGACAGTACGTCAGAGCCTTTCGTCATGAACGCTTTCTATACTGGCGGCAGCGGCGCGCGGCCCAACCAAGACGGCTTGTCGTGTACCGCGTTTCCATCGGGGGTGCGCAGCACACCGGTGGAAATCACCGAAAGTGCCTCACCGTTGCTAATCACCTGCAAAGAATTTCGACCGGACTCAGGGGGCCAGGGCCAATACCGAGGTGGACTTGGACAGCGCATGGAATTCACCCATGTAGGCGGTGAACCCTTTGTCGTATCCCGGATGTTCGACCGCATTCAACACCCCGCCAGAGGCAGAAACGGCGGCTGTCATGGCGCCGCCGCTAGCTGCGCTGTTGAAGGTCAAGCCGCCTTGCCTGGCATGGGGCGCAATGAAGTACCCGCAGGCGGGACCTTTATCCTTGAAACCGCCGGCGGCGCTGGTCGTGGCAACCCGAAGGACCGCTCCAGTGAAGCAATCCAACAAGACCTTCTATTGGGATTGACCACCGACCCGTAAATCACGGTTTCAGGCGCCGTTTTTATTCAGCTCGTCAGATGCTTGGTGAATGGCGGCCCGGATTCGGTGATAGGTGGCGCAGCGACAGAGGTTTCCACCCATCGCCACATCAATTTCTTCATCGGTCGGCGACGCATTGCTGGCCAGTAACGCACTGGCCGACATCATTTGTCCACTCTGACAATACCCACATTGAACCACGTCCAGGTCTCTCCAGGCCTTTCTTATCGCCAGCGCTGCTGGGTCATCAACCCCTTCGATGGTCGTCACCTTGCGGCCAGCAACCGCCGCAATAGGCAACACGCAGCTGCGTGTGGGTGCGCCGTCCAAATGAATCGTGCAGGCACCGCACTGGGCAATTCCACAGCCAAACTTGGTACCTGTGGCACCCAAATTTTCCCGGATAACCCACAACAACGGCTTGTCTTCCGGTGCATCGACCTCAACGGACTTACCGTTGAGAAGAAATTGGATCGCCATCCTAATTGCCCTCTTTTTACCTGACAGCAGTCTTCAAAGACCTCAATTGTAAACCACCAAGGTGAATGAACTGAGATTGGATGATGCAAGCGCGGCCCGCTTGGGCCACAATCTCAAATGACGATCACTTTGGAATAAATCGTGAGCCAACTGAAAGACGCCTTTATCTGCGATGGCATTCGCACCCCGATCGGACGCTACGGCGGCGCATTATCCACCATCCGCACTGACGACCTGGGAGCAATCCCCTTAACAACCCTGCTTGAGCGCAACCCCTCAATGGATCCGGCCGCGATTGAAGATGTGGTGCTGGGCTGTGCTAATCAGTCCGGCGAGGACAACCGAAACGTCGCTCGCATGTCGACGCTCCTAGCCGGTTTACCTCAAAGCGTTCCCGGTCTCACCCTCAATCGATTGTGTGGTTCGGGCCTGAACGCGGTTTCCAGCATCGCGCAGTCGATCCAGTGCGGCATGATGGACTTGGCCATTGCCGGCGGCGTTGAATCTATGTCCCGGGCACCGTTCGTCATGTCTAAACCTGACAAGGCCTTTGACCGGGGTCAGCAAATGTATGACACCACCCTGGGTTGGCGGTTTATCAACAAGAAACTGAAAGCCCAATATGGCGTTGATGCGATGGCCGAAACGGCAGAAAACGTGGCAGACGACTTCAATATCAGCCGCGAAGATCAAGACCTGTTTGCCCTTCGTAGCCAACAAAAAGCCGGGGCAGCGATGGCCGCCGGTCATCTGGCCGGAGAAATCTGCCCGGTGACCATTCCAGTCAGGCGCGGTGACCCGATAGTGGTGGATCGTGACGAACACCCCCGCCCAGATACCGATTTGGCAGCCCTGACGCGGCTAAAGCCCTTTGTGCGCGCTGACGGCAGCATTACCGCAGGCAATGCGTCAGGCATCAATGACGGTGCAGCTGCCCTGCTGCTCGCCTCCGGGGAAGGCGCAAAAAATCACGGTCTGACGCCAGTTGCGCGAGTGCTGGCTGCAGCAAGCACCGGACTTGCGCCCAGAATTATGGGCGTTGGGCCCATTGAGGCTTCTCGCAAAGCCCTCAGACTGGCAGGGCTTGGGATTTCCGATATGGATGTCATAGAGCTTAACGAGGCCTTTGCCTCCCAGGGGCTAGCCGTGCTTCGTGCGCTGGGTGTTGATGACGCTGCAGATCACGTTAATCGCTGGGGCGGCGCCATTGCATTGGGCCATCCCTTGGGGATGTCCGGTGCGCGGCTGGTCATCACCGCGGCCCGTCAACTCAAGCAAAGCAATGGTCGCTACGCCCTTTGCACCATGTGCATCGGCGTTGGCCAGGGCATTGCCCTAGTGCTGGAAGCCGCCTAAGCCCCATGAACCACATGAGCTGCAAGAACCCCATTCACAAACAATACTGAGGCACGGTTATGACCGATGGACTGTTAGAAAATTACAAGAAAGCCTATGACAATCAGCTGGGATATGGCCAACGACCAGCCTTAATCTTGATTGATTTTGTCGAGGCTTACTTCGACAAAAGTTGTGAGCTGTATGCCGACGTTCAAGCAGAATTGGAAAGCGCACTGCGAATCCGCGAAGCGGCTCGCAAGGCCGGGGTGATGGTGATTTATACCAACGTGGTTTACGACGCCAACGGCATCACCGGCGGAGTGTTTTTCCGCAAAGCCAAGCCGCTAAAAAACATGGTGGTGGGCAGCCCAATGGGCGCTTGGCCTAACGGCCTGACCCCAGCTGACGATGAATTGGTGATATCCAAACAGTATCCCAGCGCATTCTTCGGGACTTCTCTTGCCAGCACCCTCACTGCGGCTTCCATCGATAGTTTGATCATCACTGGGCTAACAACCAGTGGTTGCATTCGGGCCACCTGTGTTGACTGCTGCTCCAGCGGCTTTATTCCCATTGTCGTATCCGATGCCTGCGGCGATCGACACGACGACCCCCACCAGGCGAATTTATTCGACATGAATGCCAAATATGCCGATGTGGTGGATGAATCATCGGTGTTGAGCTATCTGAATGGACTGAGCACGTGAAGGCGCTAGTCTGTGAAACCTACGGCCCGCCTTCAAGCCTGAAACTGGTTGAGCAAGAGGTTCCTGAACCTGGACCGGGACAGGTTCAAATCAAGAACACGGCTGCCGCACTGAATTTCCCGGATTTGTTACTGATTGCGGGTCAATACCAAGTAAAAATTCCGCCACCGTTTATACCGGGGCTTGAAAGCGCCGGCGTTGTGACTGCGTTAGGAGAAGGCGTTAGCAAGCGATCCATTGGTGATCGAGTGATGGTCAGCCAGACCCATGGCGCCTTTGCTGAATATCAGCTAGCTGACGCCGATGTGGCAATGCCTATCCCCGATCAGCTAAGCGATGCTCAGGCCGCTAGCTTCATGATCACCTATGGTACCGCCTGTCACGCCCTCTACGACCTAGCGTCACTGAAAGCGGGCGAAATCGTTCTGGTACTGGGCGCCGCAGGCGGCGTCGGCAGCGCCGCCATAGAACTTGCCAAAGCAAAAGGCGCCCAGGTCATCGCCGCAGCCAGCTCGCCGTCCAAACTGGAATTTGCCCTGGCCTGCGGTGCTGATGAAACCATCAACTACAGCGATGTATCACTCAAAGACGAGTTAAAAGTACTGACCGCGGGACGGGGCGCTGACGTGGTATTTGATCCGGTTGGCGGCGACCTGGCGCAACAGGCTTTACGAGGAACAGCCTGGCATGGCCGCTATCTGGTAGTGGGTTTCGCCAGCGGCGATATCCCCAGCTTTCCCGCCAACCTGGCGTTACTCAAAGAAGCCTCCATCACCGGCGTATGGTGGGGTACCTGGGCTGCCCGCCATCCGGAGCAACAGTTGGCAAACCTGACACTGATGACTGAGCTAATCGCCAAAGGCGAAATTAATCCGCGCATCGATGCCAGCTTTGCCCTAGGCGACTTTGTTGACGCTTTTGCCCAGCTCAGCGGGCGCAAAGCAGAAGGCAAAGTCGTATTCGACCTAACGGCTTAACGATTCACTTTAGGGGTCAGTGCGCATGCAACAAAGATCACTAGGACCACTCACCGTTTCAGCGCTGGGACTGGGCTGCATGAGCATGTCTCATGGTTACGGGGCACCGGATCAATCCGAATCTGAGCGAACACTGTTATCCGCTCTGGATCAAGGTTATACCTTCTTCGACACGGCGGCGCTGTATGGGTATGGCGCCAATGAATCGTTGCTCGGACAGGTTTTATCCTCCCACCGAGATCAATTCGTTCTGGCCAGCAAATGCGGCATGTTTAAGGATTCTTCCGGCCAACGAACCATCAATGGCCGACCGGAAATTTTGCGCCAAACCTGCCACGACAGTCTACGCCGACTGCAGACCGAGGTGATTGATCTTTACTATTTGCATCGATGGGATCGAAACGTTCCCATCGAAGATAGCGTCGGTGAGCTTTCGCGCCTGTTAGAGGAAGGTAAAATCCGTGCCATAGGGTTATCGGAGGTATCAACGGCAACCCTGCGCAAGGCGCACGCCACCCACCCCATCGCCGCCTTACAAAGTGAGTATTCTTTGTGGAGCCGCAACCCTGAGATTGGCGTATTGGCCGCGTGTCGAGAAATGGGCATAGGGTTTGTCCCATTCAGTCCGCTAGGTCGCGGGTTTTTGACCGGCAAGGTCAACGATCCAACGAGCTTCGTCGACGGCGACATCCGCCAAGGCATGCCCCGTTTCCAAATCAAGCACTTTGCCCGCAACCTCCAACTGCTCAAACCGATGCAAGCCATCGCCCGGGATGTCGGCTGCAGCATGTCTCAGTTAGCGTTAGCCTGGCTATTGGCTCAGGGCGACGACCTAGTACCTATTCCTGGAACTTGCCATAGCGCCTTTGCCGAAGAAAACGCAAAGGCTGCAGACCTATCACTCAACGAAAAAACCCTGTCCGACCTCAACGGGCTAATCAACCAACAAACCGTATCAGGTCCCCGCTACAACGCCATCACCCAGGCAGAAATCGACACCGAAGAGTTCGACACCCAAAACTAAACCCAACAACAAAAACCACCCAATTGGCCCCGGGCAGTCAGTTGATCCGAGGCAGGGGGCGCCATAGGCTCTTTGCAGGAAATAAAGCGGACCGCAGGGAGCCATTCCTGCAAAGAGCCTATGGCGCCCCCTGCCGTCCCGCCTCCCCTGTCTCGCAAACAAACATGAGAAATTGAACCACAGTCACCCACTAGCCCACGTGTTGGGCGAAGATGACTTAAAGATTTTTTAGGATGTTAGTTCGGCGCAGACAACTAGCGTTCATCGTTTTGCGCGTATTGGCGGCCCAGCCAATAACCTACATATGCCCATAGCGCAGCAATGCCAGCACCCACCCCAGCGACCGCAGCCAGTCCTAAACCCAGCCCTTGGGTTAAGCCCGTAAAGAACCATCCCATAATCACATCGCCACCCCGATAAGCCACGATATCGATCACCGGCTTGGCTTTGAACCGACTTTCCCGACTAACCTGGGTAAAGAGCATTTCTCGGGCCGGACGGGTGAGGCCATAGTTTCCGGCTTTGGACACAATGTGCAGGCCAACCGCAACGATCAACAGGGGCGAAAATGCCAGAATGAGCATGCCGGCAATAATGATTATGGGTATCAACGGCAAGGTGATGGGCATACCCAGTTTTGACACCAAACGCCCCGTCACAAAGAACGCCAGCAAATAGGTCAGCGTATTTAACGCCGCATCACGGTAGCCGTAAATGGTCGTGCGGGTTTCTACATCATAGGGCGCCAGGAGGTTCTTCTGCTCCAGATACACAAAGGAACCGATGCCGGTGTAAAGGATAATGAACACACCAATACCCAACAGGTAGGGGTTGGTGAAAAACTCTTTGAAACCCTTAAACGGGTTACCCCCGATTTTCGCCGCCTGGCTATCGATCTGGAGTGCCTCGT
This sequence comes from uncultured Gammaproteobacteria bacterium, assembly GCA_964559945.1. Lineage (GTDB taxonomy): Bacteria > Pseudomonadota > Gammaproteobacteria > Xanthomonadales > SZUA-38 > JANQOZ01. The sequence goes on from CAZLJY010000106.1 coordinate 6,935, forward strand.
TATTGAGATCAGTCGTTTTTAGCCGGCTTAGCCAGAGGATGATAGGGATTGGCAACAACAACATACCGGCGGCGATCAGCATTAGGTTTTCAATGCCTAAACGGCCGGCAAAGGCACCGGAAATCAGCGGTCCAACAATAGCGCCCAGACTGGCGCCAGCAGCAATGGTGGCAAACAGTCGGCCAGCCTGATCCTTGTTAAAGGTATCCGCCATGAAACTCCAAAATACCGAGACGTGGAACAGGGCAAAAACGCTGACCCACAGGTAAAACGCCTTATCAACCAACACTGCGTCCTGGGCACCTTGAACCGCTAAATAAAACACCACAAAGGAAGCGGCGAAAAAGGTGTAGATCCCGGGCACCAGTTTTCGAAAAGGCATCTTCGCGACGGCGATACCGTAAAGGGCAACGATTCCGGTGCTAATAAAAAAATTCAGCGTCCAAAGAAAGCTAACCTCAGCGTCGGTCCAATCGCTGGCCAAGGCGTCCCGCACCGGTCGCAGAATGTAGTAGGCCGCCATCAGCACAAAAACGAACAAAAATGACAGGCAGGTCGCCTTCACCTCGTTATCTTTGATGGTGGTGGTTTTTTGCAGCAGCCGCTGCAACAGCGCGGGGTTGGACCCAGACATTATCGTTCCCTACTTGGGGTTGGCAGCAAAAACCGCCTTGGTTTCCAGATATTCCTCAAAGCCGTGCTGCCCCCATTCTCTGCCAAGTCCGGATTGTTTGTAGCCACCGAATGGGGCGTTGAAGTCTCCGGGAGCGCCGTTCACGTGTACGTTACCACAGCGCAATTGGTCAGCCACCGCCTGGGCACGCTCCGCATTTTCGCTGCTTACATAACCGGACAGGCCGTAAGGGGTGTCGTTGGCCGTGGCAATGGCCTGCTCTTCACTATCGTAGGGAATAATGCAAAGCACCGGTCCAAAAATTTCTTCCCGGGCAATCGTCATCTGGTTGGTGACATGGCTAAACACGGTGGGCTTAACGAAATAGCCGGGGCCGACCCCGTCTGGCTTACCCGGCCCGCCGCAGACAAGGGTTGCGCCTTCGTCGATGCCCTGTTGGATCAATCCTTGGACTTTTTGAAACTGGGCCGCATTGGCCAATGGTCCCATGGTGGTTGAGGATTGCTGGGGATCGCCAATCACAGCCTTAGAGGCCGCGGCACTGGCTATGGCTTCGGCCTCAGCCAGCTTTTCCCGAGGTACCAACATGCGGGAGGGCGCGTTACAGTTTTGCCCTGTATTCATCAGCATCGACGCCATTCCGCCCTTCACAGCCTTTTCGAAATTGGCATCTTCGAGAATGATGTTGGCGGACTTCCCGCCTAGCTCCAGCGCCACCTTTTTCACTGTGGGGGCCGCGCCTATTGAGACTTGCACCCCGGCCCGGGTGGAGCCGGTGAACGAAACAAAATCGATATCAGGATGGGAGGCCAGCATTGCCCCCACGGTTGGGCCGTCGCCATCAACCAGGTTAAACACCCCAGCAGGTACGCCGGCCTGGTGCAGGATATCGGCAAACACATGGGCCGAGAGCGGCGCATATTCGCTGGGCTTAAGGACCATTGTGCAGCCGGCTGCCAAAGCGGGTATCACCTTGCAACCAATCTGATGGATCGGCCAATTCCAAGGCGTAATCATACCCACTACACCGATGGGTTCACGTTGAACTCGGGTACTGCGCTGATCTTGATAGAAATCAAAATTCTCCAGCACCTGGCGGGTGATTTTCAGCTGGCTGAGCATGGCACCCGCTTGGGCGGGTTGGGCCAGGTTTTTTAGGGGCGCACCCATTTCGCTGCTGATGGCAGCGGCCACCTCTGGCAGGCGTTTTTTATAGACATCCGAAATGTTGGCGAGTAAATCCACGCGCTGTTCGCGACCCCAGCGGGCATAATCCGGAAAAGCATCTTTGGCCGCCGCAATGGCTCGACTGGCATCATCCTCGTTACCCAGCACAACGCTGGCTTGCACCGATTCGGTGGCAGGATTGATCACCTCGTGGTATTGATCTGAATGGGGTTCGAGCCACTGCCCGTTAACGTAGTGCTGGTTTAAATGAGTCACTTAGGCGTCCATGAATTCGAAACAATCTGGCGGAGAAATTACCGACTGGGAATAAAAATGGCGGCCGGATTTTCCAGCAGCTCCTTTAACGCTTGCACCATGGCTGCGGCATCAAAGCCATCGACAAACCGGTGATCAAAGGATGTGGACAGGTTCATCATTAGTCGAACCTGCACTTGGCCGTCCACAACCATCGGGCGCTGCACCGCTTTGTTGATTCCGATGATACCCACTTCGGGCTCATTAATAATGGGCGTACTAGCAATACCACCCAGTTTACCCAAACTGGTAATGGTGATGGTTGATCCGCTGAGCTGGGTACGAGTTGCACGATTGTTGCGGGCAAGTTCCGCTGCCTCTCGCATGGATTCTGCCAGGTGCCAGAAGTCCATAGCCTCTGCGTGATGCACCACAGGCACCTTTAAGCCATCTTCGGTCTGGGTTGCGATACCTAGATGGACCGCGTTATGACGTATCACCACGTTGCGCTCGGAATCATAGGTGGCGTTGCACTGGGGGAATTCCCGCAGCACACGGATTAACGCAGCGCTGATCAGCGGCAGGTAGGTCACCCGAGAGTGATCTCCAGAACTATTGAGGTGCTGGCGCAGGGTTTCCAGCTGAGTAATATCCACTTCATCCACATAGGAAAAATGCGGAATATTGCGCTTCGCTTCGGACATGCGTTGGGCGATCACTCGCCGTAAACCCACTACTTTGATTTCTTGCGTGCCCGTTGCCTTGGTTGGCCCGGAGCCTGAAACGCCCCTAGATTTTGACCCTGCACCGGCACGATACGCATCTAAGTCTTCTCGCAGAATACGTCCTTTGGGGCCGCTGCCGGAGATATTGCTGAGGTTGATATTTTGCTCTCGTGCAATGCGCCGAATGCTGGGAGAGGTAAGCACTTTGGTGTTGCTAACGCACTGGGCAATCACAGAATCGTCGGAGCCGGTCTGAGCCACGGAGTTAGCCTCGGGGGACTCAACCGCGCCGGTAGCAGGCGCTGCAGGGGGCGTAACAGGTTCTGGCACTTGGCCGGCATCAGCGGTATCTAGGGTTACCAACGCGCCGCCTACTGCCATCATGGCGCCCGCTTCGCCATGGATCTGGCGAACCTTGCCGGAGACCGGCGAGGCCACCTCCACAGCGGCTTTATCGGTCATCATATCCACCAAAGGATCGTCTTCGCTGATCTGTTGGCCGGGTTCAACATGCCATTTAGCTATTTCGGCTTCCACCGTGCCTTCACCCAGGTCCGGCAGTTTGAAAACAAATTCACCCATGAGACATCACCCGTTTGATCCCAGCCAGCATACGCTTCTGACCTGGAAAATACTGCCATTCAAAGGCGTGAGGATAAGGGGTATCCCAACCAGCCACCCTCTCAATGGGCGCCTCCAAGTGCCAGAAACACTGCTCTTGGATGGTGGCGGAAAGTTCACCACCGTAGCCGCTAAATCGGGTGGCTTCATGGGCTACCAGGCAGCGACCGGTTTTCTGCACCGACTGCACCAGAGTTGGCACGTCCAACGGCGCAAGGGTCCTTACATCAATAATTTCCGCATCCACCCCGGCCTTTTCGGCCGCGCTCTGGGCTACGTGAACCAAGGTGCCATAGGTGATGATACTAAGATCAGAACCGCTCCTAACCACTTCGGCTTTGTCCAGCGGCACGGTGTAATGACCCCTGGGCACCTCGCCTTTAGGGTGGGTTGTCCAGGGCACCGCTGGCTTGTCAGGGTCGCCATCGAAGGGGCCGTTGTAGATCCGCTTAGGTTCAAAAAACACCACCGGGTCATTGCTTTCTATGGCGCTGATCAGAAGGCCTTTTGCGTCATAGGGATTCGACGGCATCACGGTTTTGATGCCTGAGATGTGGGTGAAGATCGCCTCAGGACTCTGGGAATGTGTTTGGCCACCGCGGATTCCGCCACCACAGGGTGTGCGGATTGTGACCGGAGAGGATTGCTCACCCCCGCTGCGGTAACGCAGACGAGCAAGCTCGCTGACGATTTGATCAAAACCCGGATAAATGTAGTCGGCAAACTGAATCTCCGCTACCGGACGCAGCCCATTGGCACCGATGCCGATGGCCGAACCTATAATGCCGCCTTCGGCAATGGGCGCGTCGATCACCCGATGCTCGCCATACTTGCGCTGCAGCCCTTCGGTGCAGCGAAAGACGCCGCCGAAGTAGCCCACGTCCTGGCCCATCACGATGACCGTAGGATCGCGCTCCATCATCACGTCCATGGCCGAATTGATTGCCTGAATCATATTCATCTGCGCCATGATCAATCTTCCTCCAGGGCTAGCATTTCAGCCCGCTGGGCGGCCAGATAAGGGGTCATCTCCTCAAACACATCATCAAACATTTCGCGAGGATCAAGCTGCGGCCCATCGTTCATGGTGCCGTGGGTGCATGCCTCCTTCCAGGCCTGTGTGACTTTATCCTTAAGCGCGGTTTCCAGCGCCTGGTGCTGGTCCTCAGACCAGTGCCCCTCTCCGATCAAATGCTGTTTGAGTCGTTCAATAGGGTCACCTAAAGGGAACGCTGCCCATTCCTCCTTCGGTCTGTAACGACTAGGGTCATCGCTAGTGGAGTGGGCTCCAGCCCGATAGGTCACCAACTCGATCAAGGTAGGTCCACCGGACTTTCGGGCGCGTTCCGCGGCCCACCGAGTGACTGAGTACACTGCCAGCAAATCGTTACCGTCAACGCGAATGCCTGGAATCCCCAAACCCAAACCCCGGGCAGCAAAAGAGCGTTGCTCACCGCCGGCAAACCCCTGAAAGGTTGAGATGGCCCATTGGTTGTTTACGACATTTAAAATTGCCGGCGCCTGATACACCGCGGCAAAGGTCAGCGCATGGTGAAAGTCGGCTTCAGCGGTACTGCCATCTCCCACCCAAGCGGCGGCAACATGGTCTTCGCCTTTGATAGCAGACGCCATGGCCCACCCCACAGCCTGGGGATACTGGGTACCCAGATTGCCAGAGATTGAAAATATGTTGCCTTCCTGATTGTGATACATCACCGGTAGCTGGCGGCCTTTGCACATATCGTTGGTGTTCGATAAACACTGAGAAATCATGTTGACCAGCCCGGTGCCGCGCAATATGTATAAGCCCTGGTTACGGTAGCTGGGAAACAACATGTCTTTGGGTTCCAGCGCCATGCCCTGGCCAATAGCTACAGCTTCTTCACCCAGACACTTCACGTAGAAACTAATGCGGCCCTGCCGCTGCATTCGGTGCATGCGGTCATCCAGTGCGCGAGTCAGCATCATTTGACGCAGAGCAACCTGTAACTCAGCGGCTTCCAGGTGAGGATTCCACGGACCACAGGCCTGATGGTCGTCGTCCAATACCCGCACCAGCTCATGGGCAAGATTTTCCATGTCTTTGGTGGGTGTCAGGGTTGCTGGACGCTCCACGGCTCCGGCAGGAGACAGCTTTAGGTTACTGAAATCGGGATCTTCTCCGGGTCTGGCAGAAGGTTTAGGGATATGAAGTCGCGAAGGGTTGGCCATGAATGTTGCGCAAACTGAGATGAAAGGATGTGAATTTTCGACTAACCACCGGGAATAGGCAACCTAAACTGTCTAAATTCTCCCTACGGCAACTCTCCAGCTGGCGAATCAGACATGACTATCGCTGGTTGAAAAAATATCGATCAGTGCTAGATTACCGCCATGAATCCTGGCTCCAGCTTATTTCGCCTGCAAATCTGGCTGTTTTGCGTTGCTCTTGTAAGCGCACAGCTGGTGATGGCGGATCATGCTTTCCAGCATGAGGTCGATCACAACTCGTCGTCATGCGAGTTGTGCGTCCATGGCGGGTGGGATGATGCGGCCGCCTGCAACGTGTCCCCGCACCGTTATTCCTCACTAACCGTTAGCCATCCAACTGGGATTGCGCCAACGTCCACCAACGCAGTCCATCCAGAGTCTCTCCCGATCCGGGCCCCCCCCAAGTTCTGATGAGGTAACACTCAGACCACTAAAGGTCTGAACCTAAGCCAGCTTATGCCTTCGGGTTACAGGTTGGAAAGCAGAATTTAGGAATGTCGCGCCCCGTTGTTTCGCGACCCAGAGAACTCGTTTCATGAAACTGTCGATACTTTTTGCCAGCATAGTAATGTTTGGCGTTACACCCCACGCGTTGGCCCAATCATCCGCCGACGATTCCGATCAATTGGAAGAAATTGTGATTACGGCCACCCCACTCAATACCACTGAGTTGGAAATGACTCGCTCGGCTACGGTCCTCACCGGCAAAGAACTCAGGCAACGCCTGAACAACAGCATTGGCGAAACTGTCGGAAACTTGCCAGGCGTTCACAATGCCTATTTTGGCCCCGGCGTTGGCCGTCCCATCATTCGCGGCCAAGATGGACCCCGTGTCGCAGTGTTGGAGAACAATATTTCCAGTAACGATGTGTCAAACGTCAGCGCTGACCACGCAGTATCTATTGAGCCTTTTCTTGCTCGCCAAGTCGAGGTGCTGCGTGGACCGGCCACCCTGCTTTATGGGTCGGATACTATTGGCGGTGTTGTGAACGTGCAAACCTATCGCATACCCGGACGCTCTGATGGCAACGGCGCGAACAACTCCATTACTTTGCAAGGCAATAGCGTGGCGGACGAACGCTTTGCGGGCGTTGAACTCAACCATCGGTATGAACTCAACGAGACCGCGTCCTTAGGTTTTCATTTTGACGGATTTATCCGCGACACTGACGACTACGATATCCCAGGCTTTTCAGACATCGACGAAGATGGCGCTGACGGCGATCTGCCGGGCACCTTAGAAAATAGCGCCCTTGAAACCGACGGGTTCTCGGCAGGATTCAGCTACTTGGGCAGCGGATGGGAAGCGGATATTTCGGTGACGACCTTCGATACCCTTTATGGCATCCCCGGCGCTGGCCATGGCCACGAAGAGGAAGAGGAGGACGAAGACCACGATGAGGGCGAGGAGGAGGAAGAAGAAGAAATTATTTCCATCGACCTCGAACAGACCCGCATCGACGGCCGGCTGGTGATCGATAATCCACTCAAACACATCGACTCTATCAAACTGTTGATATCGAACAACGATTACGAGCACCAGGAACTGGAAGGGGACGAAATCGGAACCCAGTTCGATGCCGACACCCTGGAAACTCGCCTAGAATTTACCCACGCACCCCTAGCCGGATGGAACGGTGTGTTTGGCTTGCATTATCAGACCCGAGATTTCTCTGCACTGGGCGAAGAAGCGTTTGTGCCGCCAAGCGAGACAGACCAGCTGGCCCTATTTCTGCTCGAGGAAAAGCAGATCGGAGATTTCAGAGTGGAAATGGGACTCAGGCTAGAGGACCAGGACGTCACCACAGCTCTGGGTCAACGCGCCAGCCATACACCGTTCAGCGCATCTGTTGGAACGGTGTGGAGTTTCTCATCAGACCTTAGCCTTGCTGCCAATATTGCCAGGGCCCAGCGAGCACCTTCCGAGGAAGAGTTATTCGCCAACGGCCCACACTTGGCCACCGAAACCTTTGAAATTGGTGATGCTCAGCTAGATGAAGAGACCTCCACCAGCTTTGAGCTATCCCTGCGCGGCGAGCGAGGCCCTTTGAGTGGCAGCCTGACGTACTTTTACAACGACTTCGAGGACTTTGTGTTTCTGACTGACACAGGCCTGATTGAAGACGATTTACCGGTGCGTCAATGGGAACAAGCCGATGCCGAATTCCGCGGGGTGGAAGGCGAGGTAGCCCTAGATTTCGCCCGCTCTGCTAGCGGGTTTTGGCAACTCCACGCCTTTTTCGACACCGTTGATGCCGAACTTTCGGGTGGTGGCAATTTACCGCGTACACCACCGACTCGTTTTGGCGCTGGGCTGGAGTGGAACCATGGTCCATGGCAGGTGGGTGTTGACGCCGTCGAGTTTAAAAATCAGGACGACACTGCCGCGTTAGAAACCCCAACAGCAGGCTATACCCTGACCAATGCCAACCTGGTTTATCGCATCAACAGTCAGTCAGGTATTCAATGGGAAGCCTATCTCAGAGCGCGAAATCTCGGCGATGAGGAAGCTCGCAACCACACTTCATTCCTAAAAGATGTGGCGCCCCTGCCAGGCAGAAACTGGGTGCTGGGACTGCGGGCCAGCTTCTGACCGCACTGCCCAATGACAATCCGGCCCGGGGCTATCGCTGAGTAGCAGACTGTTCAAAAAGCCGGAATTCAACCTCTCTGCGCTCGGCACATGGATGTGCCGACATTGTCATCAGCTGCAAGTCAGCAAAAATGTGAGAGAACGGAAAATGACATTTTCCGTTCTCCATGTTGAAAAAGCCAAGGATGGTTTTTTTACGACCCTGCTAGGTGCCAGTCTGTTGATCCGGGGCATGACTGAATACGTCATCGGCTTGAATCACTCCCCGTTCGGACGCCCAAAATACCCCTTCAAGATCCGCTAGACCCTTTTCGCGCGCTCGGATCGCCATTTGCCTGGCCATGTCCTCGCCGTAACGGTTAACCGCAAATGTCGCCTTCGCACTGACCCCAGGAAGGGTTGGCCAATTGGCCTCCCAGTACCAGGATTCTCTCTGGCTTCCGTCTTTCAACTTGTAGCGTTTGGCATAGCGATACACGCCGCTGATTCCTGTCTGGTTATTGGAACGCAATATCTGCGCAAAGGTTTTTCGTGACATTGGTGGATTTTGCTTTATCAAGGTATCGCGATAACGCTTAGCGGCGGCCAATGCGTCACCGGCACTACCAAAGTGCCGGTCTGGAAAATTTTTCACCAATCGTTTGCCTTCCCTGCGCAAACTGACCCGCCAGGTATGAACCCGCTCTTGGTCGGAATCAATTCTGGAGATACCGTAAAACTCCTGAGATTTATCAGTCATGGCTGTGCTCCTTTTAAAAATTTTGGCGAAATGAATTCCGCCATAGCGTTGCCTTTGGTACGGCAAATTCCGTGCCAACAATGGCGGCGCGGTCTATAGCGCCCTAAGCCAATCACCTGCAGCCATGGCGCGCTAACTGCGCCCCAAGGCGGCACAAAAGTGGTGCTTGTGCACCAGCTCGGAACAGGACCTTGCGCAAGATCTAGGAGTTTTTTTGTCGACCCCAACTAGGACCATCATCAACCTCTCAATGGGCGTGAAATTAGGGCGTTTCGCTACTCTCTCGCGCAATCAATGGCGCAACGCCCAATAGCCAGAACTGACTCATGGCCCATGCCGAGTGCGCGCCTATGTGTTGGTATAGCGGCCATCTGAAAGACAGGCAGACAAATACTCGCGGCTCACTTGTAACTATGCCCGCGG
>CAZLJY010000107.1:0-16290 GCA_964559945.1 uncultured Gammaproteobacteria bacterium
GGTACAGGATCAACCTGGATTTGGCGTGCATTTGCTCCAAGGGGTTACCGGCAGCGGCAAAACCGAGGTGTACTTAGAGTTAATGGCCGAGGTGCTGGCGGCGGGGCTGCAGGCATTGGTGCTCGTTCCTGAGATTGGCTTGACGCCGCAGCTGGAACGGCGTTTCCGAGAGCGGCTAGGTGGTGCGGTGGTATTACTGCACTCAGGTTTGTCGGATGCAGAGCGCAGTCGTGGCTGGCATCTGGCTGCCAGTGGCGAGGCAAAGGTGGTGGTAGGCACCCGTTCGGCAGTTTTCTGTCCCTTGCCGAAGCCGGGTTTGCTGGTGGTGGATGAAGAGCATGATCTGTCGTTGAAACAACACGAAGGTTTCCGATACTCAGCCCGAGATGTGGGTGTGCAACGGGCGCGTCAGCTGGATGTTCCGATTATTTTAGGCAGCGCCACACCGTCACTTGAGACGTTAAATAATGCTTGGGTGGGACGTTATCAGCACTTAACGCTTAACCAACGACCGGGCACCGTGTCGATGCCCAGTGTTGAATTGGTGGACAGTCGCGGCAGCGGTAGCGGCGAGGCGTTAACCCCTCAGGCCCGTGAGGCCCTGGCACAGGTGCTGGCGCGCGGTGAGCAGGCATTGGTCTTTCTCAACCGACGGGGCTTTGCTCCAACCCTTCTTTGCGATGCCTGCGGTTGGGTAGCCGAGTGTCCCCGGTGTGACAGCCGGCTAACCTTGCACCAGCAGCAACGTCAGCTTCGCTGTCATCACTGTGGTGTGACCCAGCGTGCGCCCACAGCTTGTGGCCAATGTCAGTCAACACGGCTAGCAGCTCTTGGCCTCGGCACCCAACGGGTGGAACAAATGGTGGCAGAGGCTTTCCCAGGCGTCACTCTATGGCGAGTAGACCGAGACTCGGCACGGAGTCGAAAGCGTCTGCTTGGGTTGCTGGCTGATATTGGGCGTGGTGAAAAAGGTGTGCTGGTAGGGACCCAGATGCTGGCTAAGGGTCACGATTTCCCCAATGTGACGCTGGTGATTGTGGTTAATATTGATCATGCCCTGTTCAGCAGTGATTTTCGGGCGGCTGAGCGCGCGGCACAGCTACTAGTGCAGGTAGCGGGTAGAGCTGGGCGTGCAGAAAAGCCCGGTCGTGTGTTGGTCCAAACCCACCAGCCTGATCACCCAATGTTTCACCGAGTCCTCAACGACGGGTACCCGGCCTTCGCTAAGGATTTACTCGTTGAACGTCGTGCCGCCAATTACCCACCGGTTGGAAATATGGCGTTGTTGCGCGCCCATTCCCATAAGCTGTCATTGGTCCAGGGTTTTATGAACGCTGCCCTAGGCCAGGTATCGCCACCTCGGGAAGTAGAAATGCTCGGTCCGTTGCCCTCACCGATGGAACGTCGTGCCGGTCGCTATCACATGCAGATATTACTGAGCGCCGCTGAACGCCAGCCCCTACATCAGCTGTTGGCCCATTGGTTACCCAAGGTATCGGGTTTGCCAGATGCTCGAAGAGTGCGCTGGTCTATCGACGTAGATCCGCAAGATCTCTTCTAGGATTTGCTTGAGGCTTAACTACCAAGTTGAGGGTGGCGATTGGTTGATGGAACCGGATTCCCTCGAATAGACGCTACAGGTAAACAATCGTGTAATCCGAAGTCAAAATGGGTATGAATGTTCTTTGCCTCAAGCAAGTGCGATGTTAAGGTTGTCACCGAGGGGTCAAAAAATTCGTTAGTCGCCGGGGCGGCTAACAATTAGGAGTTTGAAGTTCGAGTCTGAAAAATCCCGACTCAGTAAATTCCTTGCCCTGGGAAAATTCGTGGGAGTTAGAAACTTAAGGAGAGGAACCTATGGCGGGCAAATTTGAAGTCTTCCAAGGCAAAGATAAGCAGTATTATTTTCGCCTCAAGGCCGGCAACGGTGAGTGCATTATTTCCAGTGAGGGATACACCTCTAAGAAAGCTGCGCTGAACGGGATCGCGTCGGTACAGAAAAATTGTGAAAAAGAATCCCGGTATGAAGTTCGGGAAGCCAAAAACGGTAAGAAGTACTTTATCGTCAAGGCAGGTAACCACCAGGAAATTGGACGCAGTCAGATGTATGCATCCAACCAATCCTGTGCCAAAGGGATGGCGTCTGTTAAGCGCAACGGCTGCGCTGAGCGGATTGACGACCTGACTGACGGTTAAGGTTTAGGGCCGGGTCGCTCTGATCCGGCCCTAGTTCCGTTTGCCATTCATACTGGGCGACGGGCAGCGCATTTCTGAATCTTCTTCGCTGATCATTGACGAGCTGAGCGTTGAGTTCTCTGTTTATCCTCTTTTGACGTTCACTTGCTTATGACTCCATGGCTTATCGCAATACTGGTGATCAGCGCCATCGACCATCCATCCCTTGATGGCCATCCGCCTCACATTCGCGATGCCCTAAGCCAGGCCCGACAGGCGTTTCTCAATGAACCAAAAGGCAGTGCAAGCGCAGTTGCCGAACTGGCGATGGTTTACCAGGCCAACAATTTTCCAGCGCCGGCCAGGCAAGGGTTTGAAGAGGCGATTAAATTATCGCCCCAGGACGCCCGTTGGCGTTATTACTTGGGCATGCTGGCGATGCAGCAGGGCCGCTTTGCTGATGCAGAGGATGCGTTTGAGGACAGTCTGGAGCTAAACCCCGATTATCAACCCGCGCGGCTTCGGCGTGCGGCAGCGCAGCTGGAGCAGGGGGATAGCCGCGCTGCGCAGAGATCTCTCGAAGCGCTGCTCAAAGATCGGCCAAATATGGCTGCGGCCCATGCCATGGCCGGAAAAATCGCGTTGAACGCAAGAGAGTTTGACCGCGCCATTAACCACTTATCTCGAGCACTGGAGATTCAGCCCCTGGCCAACGCGTTAGCCAACCCGCTGGCCATGGCCTATCGCGGTAACGGGGACAAAGAACAGGCCGCACAGTGGTTGCAGCGACGAGGTGAGCGTGAAGTGGCGCTAGGTGATCCGCTGATGCAGCGTCTGCTGTCTCATTCTCGCAGCTTTAACTATTTTCTATCACTCGGTATCGATGCGGCAGAATCTGGTGATTTGGCCACCGGCGTTGATTATCTGAACAAGGCGAGAGGCATTGCGCCTGATAACCCCAATGTGTTGTTGACCCTGGCACGCATGTTGGAGGCCCAGGGCCAGTTGGAGGGCGCGATTGAGGCAGCAGACCAGGCCTTAGAGGCCGATCCAGCGTATGCGCTAGCCATGGAGCAGCGTGGAGTGCTCGCGGAAATGCAGGGCGATACACAAGCCGCTGTGGGCTGGTACGAAAACGCACTCAAGGCCGACCCATCTCTACCTCATGCGCGCTTGTTGCTGGCCAATTATTTGATGCGCGACGATCGCTACGAAAAGGCCATCGAACACCTGGATGTATTGCATGAGGCACAACCATTTAACAATGTGGTTGCACTGCGTCTGGCAGTAAGCCTGGTTGAAGCTGAGCGCTGCGCGGAGGCGGCGACGCTGCTTGACCGCCAGCTTCGATCACAGCCAGACGCATCTCTAGGACTCACCTTTATCCGCATCGTTGCCACTTGCGATCCTAGCCAACCTGACTATAAACCTCTGGCCCTCAATACGGCCCGCCAGCTTTATGGCGAGGACGCTGGCATTGATGTGACCACCGCTCTGGCGATGATCGAATTTTCTATGGGTAATCAGGAAAATGCGTTGGGATATCAGCAACAGGCACTATTCGCCGCCGTTCGTGATGGCTTACCCAGTGCCCAGCAACAAAACATTCAAACGGTGTTGGCCACGTACCGTAATAAGGAAATGCTCTCTCGGCCCTGGCCGGTCAATCATCCCATCACATCACCGGCGACGGTTAAACCTGGCGATCGTTAACCCATTACTTTTGTAACAGATCCAGCTTGGCTTTGGCTGTTTCCGCAGCCAACTTTTGACTCACCAACTCAGAGCTGGCAGAGGCGAGTTGTCCGGTTGCTTGTTCCAGTTCGTGGGTGAGACGGGCAATCTGATCTTCCAACTCGCCCCGTTCTTCAATCAAGGCAGTGGCGGTTCCCTGGTCTTCCTGCTGACGAGACTCCAACACTTCGACTTTATGCAACAAGTCTGATAATTCTCGGTCGGTGGCACTGCGCAGACTGCGCAGCTCGTTATTCAGAAAGTTTCTCGCCCGGCCCCAAATCGTCCAGCATATGATCGCTGCCAAGCCTATGCAGCCCAGCATTATCACAAGCAGAATTAGTGCGTCATTGGCCATGTTTATCGTCTTCCCATATCGAGCTGAATTTCGACCCGTCGATTGGCCGCACGACCCACCGCTGTCGAGTTATCTGCGACTGGTTGATTTTGTCCCTTGGAGCCGATCCGTATACGGGTTGACGGCAAGCCCATAGCAGCTAGTTGCTCCGCCGCTTGTCGCGCCCGACTCAATCCCAGTTCGTCGTTGTCGCCAGTCACGCCGGTATTATCAGTATGCCCGGTAACGCGAATGCTGGCTCCGCGATGAGTTTGCAAAAATTCGGTCACCTCGCCAATAAATTGGCCCAAGTTAGGGCCTGAGCGAGGTGCGGCGGATGCGGTGTCGAAATACATGATCTGTGCCTCTAGCAAGCCACTGAAATCAACAGCACTCAAAACATACCCGGGTTGAACGCGGTCGTCGGTTAACACGACCGAACTGCGAGTCATACGATCGCGAGCGATACCTTCGTTAACTAAGGCGTCACTGAGGGATTGAGCCCGGGCCAAACCCATGTTGCTGTGACCTTGGGGTGCTGTCTCACTAGTACGATACTGGCCGGCAATGGTGATCTCCAAGGCTTGGTTTTGGCTGAGTGTTTGGACTATTTCTGCGGTGATTTTTTGCCCATTTTGCGCCTTGTTCAGTTCCCATTGGTTAGGGGAAAAACCGAAGGGTTCGGATGCGTAAAGAGTTTTTCCAGCAACCGTAAGCGTCAATGGCGCAGGCCGTTGCTGATTTACCGGCGTTGAAGTGCTACGCGAGGTTTCCGTGGGCGCTGTGGTTGTGGTTGTTACAGCTTCAGCGGTCTTGTCTATCGCTATTGGATTAGTGTCTGGCTCAGCGGGTGAATCATCTGTGCGAATTATCGCAACAGAATCGCTATCACTCTCACTCACCCCAGGGCGGGTTTGGTCAGGTTGATGGGAATTCTTGGAATCCAGGTCAGGCGCTTGAGCGACCGCGCCGGTAGCGGAAGCACAGTGGTTTTTCACCTGGCACAGCCATACATACTCGGCACCAGCCATCCAGGCCGCAAGCAGCAATATCAGAAAAAAAACGATTCCTTTCACATCCGCTGTCCGGCGGCTAACTCCCGTTTTGGCCGTCAATTATAAGCATGACTGAAGATGTTCGCTTTCGGGAAAAAATCCAATGCAGCCATCGGCGCCTGCAGATATCCCTATGATCCTGTTAGCCACCTTTGTGATCGCAATAGACAAACTGGTCATCGGAATTTTCTGCTATGCCCGGTGCTGCGCAGCACCGCGTTCATGAATAGCACATTAAGGCCATCAAGGTAGGCCCTGACGTTGGGGTCTGAAGTGAAACCAATCACATGCCCACGGCCTTGCCGCCGGGTGACGACAAAAGGCTTAAACGCCAATTGCTGGCGATTTTCCGCCCACAGAAAGCCACTGGCCAGCAATTCATCAGCCGCCGCCATGTGGGCCACCGTTGTGCCCTGGTCACGGCGCAGTGGAGCATAGATTCGGCTGCCCCGCAGCAGCAGATTGACCTGCGGTGCGACGCCGACACCCAGCCAGTGTTCGGTATCAACGTCGGCCCGCAAGAGTGTCCCAGAGACGCCGTCGGGGTCGATACCCTGTCCGGTGATGGCTTGTTCGTATTCGGCTTGGGAGGCAATGACGCTGCCGGCAACCTTTCCGTTATCGTCCGGATCATCTTCGCGCTGAGGTGTTGCACTGAGTTGATTGAGTTCTTGGGCTAGGGGCAGCAGCGGGTTGTCGCCACTGGTCACCGCGGATAAGGCATTGCCCAATGCAATCAAGACGCCGCCTCGGTTAACCCACTCAGTCAGATTGTCGCTAAGACCATGGGGATAAGACCAGCGGGATTCAGGCAGGATGACAACGTCGTATCGACTAAGATCAGCGCCGGCAAGTGTGTCGCTGCGAAGGGTAGAAACGGGGTAGCCAAACTGGCGTTCAATGACAAAGCGAGCGGCGCCGGCGGAGGTAGGGGAGGTGGGCGCGTCCCAGGCCAAGGCCACGCGAGGCGCAGGAAGGTCGGATACGTTTCCACTGCCAAAATTTGGCCCGTCGGTGACCCAGCTATCAGATACACCTACCACATCAGCACCGGTGCTTCTGGCCAGGGAGGCGAGCCTTGGGCCCAGATCCACTGGATTGTCTTGGACCGGTAAAATCAGCGTTCCCGCAGGGTAATCGCGACCGTTTAAGGTGAAACCTAGGTCGCTGCCGCGGACCCGTATGCCTTGACGCTGAGCTGCCGCCAGCAGTTTGACCGCCGCTCGACTGCCCCAAGGAACCAGGTAGGCAACCGATGCCCCCGCCTCTGTGAGAACGCCGGGTTGAATCAGTTCAGGGCCGGCGTCCTCAAAACTTCCCTTTACTGTGCGCCCGCATCCATTGACGGTGACGCCGTACATCAATGGCAATGACCAGCCGGTCACGTCGTAGATTTGATCTTGCAGATCTTTGCTGCGCCGGCGCTCTTGTTCAGCGAGAAAACTGGCCTCCATATCCACTTGTGGATCGAGCAAGGTGCGAATCAGGCGTTTGGCGCTTTGAGCCAGTGAGACCGCATAACTGCCCGCGGGATAGTCCTGTCCGCAGGCCGAAAATCCTTCAGCTGAGCGGCGAACCTTAACCCCCTGTTGGACTAGCAGCCCTGCCAGCTTGTCGGCCGCCGAGTGGTCCCCAGCCCGGCTGATCAAGTATTCCCTGACGCCTTTGTTGCCCTCGCTAACAGCGCTGGTTTGATAACGATGAAAATCCGCTAACAGTTTTTTGCGATTGTTGGCGACAGCTTGAGCGGTGGATATGGACGCGACAAAGTGGTTTCGCACGCTGTCACGGTAAGTCAGGATTGTGCCGTTGCGTCTTCGTATGGCCAGCCCTCCGGCCGAGGCCTGCTCGTAAGTCATGGCCACTGCACCGTAATACGAGGGCCAGGATGCGCCATATCCTGGGTAAAAAGCGTCAAACACTTCGCGGGTGAAATAGTCGATGCCAAACTCGTCAAACCAGTGTGCATTGTTGCGCCCAAAAAGTTCCAGATTTTGTCGTTGGTCGGCCGCAAGATGTGGGTTGTAAGGGACGGCTTCCGGGGCGAAGTAGTAGCTGGAGTCCGATCCCATCTCATGCAGATCGACAAACACCAGTGGCAACCAACGGCGCACGGCGGCGACATGACTCTGGGTCTCGGGCTGACTCAAGGTTAACCAGTCCCGATTTAAGTCAAACAGATAGTGGTTGACCCTGCCAGATGGCCAGGGCTCATCATGCTGGGCTGCCTGGCGATCTGTTTCCCGATCGATCCCTTGGTTTTCGTTGTGGTGGAACAAGAACCGCTCACGACCGTCAGGGTTTTGTAGCGGATTGATAAAGACCACCGTGTTTTGCAGAATTTCATCGACCACTGCATCATCCTGGGCCGCCAGCAGATGGTATCCGGTCATTAACGCCGCATCGGTGGAGGAAATTTCGTTACCGTGCACGCTATAGGCCAGCCACACTGAGGCTGGCATAGTGTCTGCCAATTCGGCGGCTTTCGCGGCCGCGGTGGTTGGGTCAGCAAGAATAGCCATATCCGCTTCAAACCGGTCCAGCGAACCGATCGTGTCAGCGTTGCCGATGGCCACGTAGAAAAGCGTTCTGCCTTGCCAACTGCGGCCATACTCAAATATTCTGACCTGTGCTGGCCTGCGCGAAGCCAGCTGCTGGAAATAGGTCAGAGTGTCAGCGGCGTTGGTGATTCGGTCGCCGGGTTCATAGCCTAGAACCTGGTCAAATGTTGGCACTGTGGGGTCGTAGTCGGCCTTGGGCCAGAGCGGCTGCGCCGTAACCTGGAAGGCGAAAAAAGCGATTAGGCAGGCAAGTACAATCCTCGTTTTCAAGAGTCAGCTTCCTCTGTGGATCCAGCTGGGGCAGTCAAGATTTGGGTATGGTCTTCAAAGCGCTGGACGTAATCGGCCAGCGGGCCGTCGGCGATCACCCGTTGGCTCGCCATCTTGTGCGGAACTCTACTGATCGCCGAAACGAAGGCGTAGATCCACGCATCATACTCACAAGGCTCATCACCAAACAGATAGGGTTTGTCCCCAACCATATGGCTCAGGCATTCCATGTCCCTGATGGCCATATCCGCAATTTCTTGATCAGAGTGACGACCAAAGCCCTGTTGATGAAGGCTCTTGGTTATCCTTCTACGGAGCAACCCGGGAACAATCGCGCGGGGTATAGCGGGCATGGCGCCGAAAAACATCGGGCGGGTGAATTGTTGCCAGTTGTCTTCATCAACCCAGCGAGCATGCACGATGCACCAGTAGGTGGCCTCATCCAGCATCTTCGTTATTGCGTGGCCAACGGCCCGTTGATCATCGCTGAGCTTAGGGCTAATCCGATCGCCGTACTGCGCTTTCATGGCTTGAATAATCAGACTGGAGTCGCCGATGATCTCACCGGATTGGGTTTTTATGAACGGTATTTTCCCTTTGGGAGCGTTGCGCACGTGCTCAAAACCGCTGACCGCTTCATAGGGGATTTTGGCCAGCCTCAGGTAAGCCAATAATTTGCTCACAAAAGGACTGGGGTCGGGCACATCCCACGCGGGGCCAAAGGTAAATACCGTGATCATCAGCTTACTCCGGTAATCGATCCAACGCTCTTTGTATCACGCCTTCCAGCAAAGACCAGTCAGCCCGTTTCAGATCCGCGCGATTGAGAATCGCTGCTAGTCGAGGGTCATCGGGGCTGGCGGGGGCGAAATCGAGCTGCTGGATCAGGCGATTGATCTGTTGTTGCAAATGGTCCATCTGCTGTTGGCTGGGTCTATCGGTGCGCCCGCCACTGGGCGAGCGGACCTGCTGGGCCAACTGCCAGGCGTATATCTGCACGGCGTGAGAGAGATTCAGACTGGGGCACTTCGGATTGGAGGCAATCACACTCTGTGCCCGGCATTGATACAGCTCTTCGTTGGACAGTCCGCTAGATTCGGTGCCGAAAACTAACGCAACAGTGCCCGTAATATCGGCGACCACCTGGGCCAATTCCGGCGGACTGTAGAGGGGCCAGTCTGCCTGGCGTTGTCGCGCTGAGATGCCCACTGTTAGTTGGCAGTCCCGCAGGGCTTCCTGCAAGGTATCCACAACCTTTGCGTTGTTCAGTACGTCGATGGCCTCAACCGCTCGCACGGCGGCATCTCGATGGGGGAATGGCACCTGGGGTGCCACCAGCCAAAGTTCGCTGTGGCCCATGGTCTTGATGGCCCTGGCGACCGCGCCGATATTCCCTGCAACGGCCGGTCGAGCCAAGACAAATCGAATCGTGTTGCCGTCAGCTGCCAAAATGCACTGGCTCCACAGCAGCTGAACGGGTGCCTTTGACCGGCCTGACGGCGTTGCCATGATAGGTGTAAACCACCGACAGCTTGACCGCGTCAGTGCGATTACGGGTCGCCGAGTGAAACAGTCCCGCGTCAAAGAACAAAGCGTCGCCGGGATCCAGGTCTATCTGCACAGAATTGGCAATGGCTGCGGCGTTCAGGCGATGACTGGGGTCCAAAAATTTTCCTTGGTCCAGCCGATCTGTGTCCATCGTCCAATGATGGGAGCCGGAAATGACCCGTAAGCCGCCGTTTTGCTCTCGCTCCAGACCTAAGGCCAACCAGCAGTTCACCAACGCAGGCGGTTCAAATGACCAGAACCGCACGTCCTGATGCCAAAGGGTGTCACTGGAGTAGCTGGGGTATTTGGTCATCACGCAGTTGTGATGTGCCTGGCTGAGCCATACGTCATCCGACGCCAAAAGTTCAGCCACGATTGGGGTAGGTCGCTGGGCCCACTCGCTGAGGGCGCCGCCCCTGGCGAATGCGTTTAACAGCCGTCGAGGCGTATTGGCACCTTGTTCTTGCGCGGTCTTTGGCGCGCCGGGGTATCCGACGTCGATTTCCAACTCCATGGGCGAGTGACCCATTTCGCCGGCGATCTGCTGTTGAATGGCAGCCAGCATGGTCGGTTCCGCGAGGGCGGGAATTTGGACAAATCCCTGCACGGCAAACTGCTCGCGCTGGTCGGTTGAAAGTCTAGACATAGTATTGCAAGATGTTTTCGAAACTTTATAGTTGTAAATTACAACTAATTCGATGAATAGGGAACATATTGAATCCGCTGATTGGTGATTTGCGTAGCGCCGCCCGTACTCTAGTGCGGGAATTCCGGATTGTCGATGGTTCCGGTTGTGTTCCAGGATTTAGCGTGCCGGAATGCCATTTGTTAATGGAGCTAGAAGCTCGGGGGTCGGTGACGGCCTCAGAGCTCGCCGACATTCTTTTGGTCGAAAAATCGTCGTTGAGCCGCTTGATCAAGCGATTGGATACGGCGGGCATGATTGCCGTCAACACCAACCCCGGTGACAAACGGCGCCGGCCACTGAATCTTACCGAGAAAGGTCGTGTAACCCTGACTCAAATCCACGATATGGCCGATGACCAGGTGCGCAGGGCATTGGCGTTTGTGCCCGAGAGCCAGCGCGGCGAAATGCTTAACGGTCTTAAGCAGTACGCTGCTGCGCTGCGCTACGCCCGCCTCAGCGACGCCTTTCACATTCGACCCCTGCGCCCCACTGACAACGGCGCCATGGCGAGAATCATTACTGATGTGATGACCGAACACGGCGCAGTGGGCTCAGGATACTCAATCAACGATCCGGAAGTTTCCGATATGTACAGCGCCTACAACGGCGCAGGCAAGGCATTTTTTGTTGTGGTTGATGACAACGACCAGGTATTGGGCGGTGCAGGAGTCGGTCCACTAGTCGGCGGCGAACCAGACGTGTGTGAACTGAAAAAAATGTATTTTCTGGCGCAGGTTCGTGGCACCGGTATGGGGTTACAAGTCTTAAGGCACTGCCTGCATTCGGCACGTCTACTCGGTTATCAACGCTGCTATTTGGAAACCCTAGAGTTGATGCATAGGGCCCGTCGACTCTATCGAAAACAAGGATTCAAAGATCTGGATGGCCCCCTGGGACAGACCGGCCATTTCGCTTGCAACCGATGGATGATGCGGGAATTGTAGGGTTATGCCCATTGGTCTTTGAACTGTTAAGCGGGGCGAAAACGTGAACTACGGACTGAATTCCCGGATCAGTGTGACCTTTCCTTGGTCCACTTCCAGCACATCCATTGCCATGTAGGTGCGGGAGATCAGCGGGCCTTCACCACCGCGTCGTCCAGACCACTGCACTTGGTACTGAATCGCTACTGCATTGTGGCCAGTGGCCACGTTGATCAATGTTGCTTGGTAAGCGTGGTTACGACCAAGGTAGTGGGTCATTCCCGCCCGCATGCGAGATTTTCCCCCGGCGACTTCGCCCAATGTACTGTAGGGTTTGTGTTCATACCCCACGTCCTCTGACAACATCGCAAGATACCGTTCTAAGGTCTCAGGACTGGCGTTCGGTGCCTGGGTCGCCGCTCGTGCCGCGAAGTAGTCTCGAGCAAATCGGTCCAAGTCCTGCTCTGCCCAGGTGGCACAGGGGGCGGCCACAAGCACAACCAGAAGAATAAAAAATGGGGGCGTTCTCATCCTGGAGGAACCTTTAGCGTGAATTGAGGCGAGTCAACTGCTGGAACGACCACGAATATTGACGGTCAGGAGCACGGCCCAGGCAGCGGCGCTGGAAAGGTCAGTGGGGGAATCCAATCTAACGCGACCGCCGAGTGTTCAAAGCCCAGGGTGAGGGCAAAAATAGCTAATAGGGCGGTTAGCAATGAACCGGTCAGGTCTCGGGTAAAGCTGGTTTGGTGTTTGACCACCGCTCGCGCTCGCTGTTTCAGCGCCGGCTGGGGTCCGACAAAGCCAACCGCGCATCGAGAATGTTGGGCCGTTGTTTCTATAAGGGCGTGAAGGTAGCCTCGCCGGTGGCGGTTTTCTTCATCCAGCAATACGGCACGGTCACAGGAAATTTCCTGATCGTCGCGAAAGCGCCGTTCTACCCAAGGGCCAAAGGGAACAAACCAGAAAAAACACCGCACTAGCGCGGCGGCCAGGTTACTCCAGAGATCCCGCCGCCTGAGGTGGGTCAGCTCATGGCGGATGACCAGTACCGGAGCCGAGGAGGTTTGGAAAAAATCTAGGGGCAACACCAATGTGGAGCGCAGCAGACCAACAAGCAGTGGGCCTGAAACGGCCGAAGATTGGCGGCAGCGGATAACCGGAAAAACCTGCATTTGTTCGCAGCAACGGGCAACTTGCTGATGATCACGGTGTGACAAAGGCGAACTATTGGCCATCAACGAGCGACTTAATTGAACGTATTGAACCACTAGGCGCAGACCAGATAAGGCGAACCCCAGGGTCCAGATCGCCAGCACCATGAACACCCAAGGTTTGGGTAATGGGGCAATAACCGATGATAGGTCGATACCCGCTAACGCGGGTATACCTGCTTTGTGAAGGAGCGCTGCCGGTGCGCCGGCTAGGGGTTCGGGTAGCAGTGAGAGCAGCAGGCGAAGCGCAGGCACAGCCCAGATCAGGTATCCCCAGCGAACGTTTGATACCGCCACCAGAGGTTTCCCGACAACACAGATCAGTGCGATAAGAATGCCCACGATCAGGGTGGTTTCAACCAGCCAGACCAGCATTTCAGTCATCGGATAGCTCCTGAACAATGGCCTTCAGTTCGTCGATGTCCTGTTTGGTGAGGGTTTGTTCCTCAGCGAAATGGGCAACCAGCGGCGCTACGCGGCCGCCAAACAGCCGGGTGACCAGGTGGCTGGCCGCAGCCTGGCCATAATCTGCCCTATCAATTAGGGGTGAGTATTGTTTCCCCGAACGGTGGGCAACAAAGGTCAACGCCTGTTTTTTTACCAAGCGGCTAATTAAGGTATTGACGGTTTTTCTGTGCCAGCCGGTTTGTGGCTCCAAGATCTGTGCGATATCCGCGGCGGTGAGGGGTGAGTTGTTCCACAAAACCCCCATGACATGCATTTCTGCGTCGCTAATCTTAATCATCGAATTTTCATTGACTACAGATGTGATCAATTAGACCACATTTGTAGTCAGAAGGTCAACGCTGATGGTGTTGCTAAGTCCTGGACGAGCAGAAAGTAGGGGATTTAAGGATTACCCGGTCTGGCGGGACTAGCCGTAAATTTGTTCCGGTAGCCAAGTGACCAATCGGGGAGCTGCGGCAATTAACCCCAGCAATAAAATCTGAATGGCAATAAACGGCAACACGCCGCGATAGATGTCGCCGGTGGTCACGGAATCCTGTGCGACCCCGCGCAGATAGAAAAGGGCAAATCCAAAGGGTGGAGTGAGGAAGGAGGTTTGCAGATTGACTGCGATCAGGATGCCAAGCCAGATCGGGTCGATACCCATGGCCAGCAGCACTGGGCCGATGATGGGGACAACAACAAAAATGATCTCAATAAAATCTAGCACGAAGCCCAATACAAACATTAAGGCCATCACCACCAGCAACGCCCCAACGGTACCGCCCGGTATTCCGGTCAATAGTTTGTGCACGGCGTCGTCGCCGCCAAAACCTCGAAACACCAAGGAAAAAACCGCGGCGCCAATCAATATGGCAAACACCATGGCGCTGACTTTCAGCGTACCTTGCATGGTGGCATTAAGGGATGCCAATCCGAACTGTTGTCGCAATAGGGCGAGAATTAGGGCGCCGGCTGCACCAACCGCAGCGGCCTCAGTTGGGGTGGCGATTCCACCGAGGATCGAGCCCAGCACGGTTACAATTAACAACAACGGCGGTAACAAAGCCGCCAGCAGTTTGCCAATGGCCGGTGATTCCTGATCGCTGTCGCTGGCTCGGGGTGCGCGCTCAGGCGCACGCCAGGCGACCCACAGGACATAAGCCATGTATCCGCCGACGAGTAACACTCCGGGCACCAGCGCGCCAGCAAACAACTCACCCACAGACACCGTTTCCGGTGAAAAGATTCCTTGGTCCCGTTGGGCCTGCTGGTAGGCGTTAGAAATTACATCGCCCAGCAATACCAGTACGATGGAGGGTGGGATGATCTGCCCCAAAGTCCCTGCGGCGCAAATACTTCCAGTGGCCAATTTCGGATCGTAGCCGGCCTTCAGCATGCTGGGCAGTGACATCAGCCCCATGGTTACGACGGTGGCACCCACAATGCCCGTGCTGGCAGCCATCAGCATGCCAACCAGCAATACCGCGATACCTAGGCCACCGCTGAGTCGGTGTAACAGGCCGGCCATCGCACCCAGCAGATCTTCCGCCAGCTTTGAACGTTCTAGCACGATGCCCATAAAGACAAACAAGGGCACCGCCAGCAGGGTTTCATTACCCATGATGCCGAACACCCGATTGGGGATGGCGTTGAGAAATGCTGGATCAAATGCCCCGGCTAACGTTCCAACACCGGCAAACAGCAAAGATACCCCGGCCAAGGTAAACGCCACCGGAAACCCTGCCATTAACACCAGGCAAACGCAGACAAACAGCAGCAGTGCGGCCAAACCGTCCATCTTAGTCGCGGTTCCCTTCGCGCAGACCCTGCACGCTGCGAAGCACCAGTGCCAGCCCTTGCACCATCAGCAGGCCCATGGAGATCGGGATAAGGGTTTTCAGCAAATACACCAGAGGAAGGCCGCCGGCCTCTCGTGACGCCTCACCTAAGCCCTGGTTGGCGGCCCACGATGCGCTGACATAATCCAGGGATGAATAAATGATGAATCCGCAGGTGGGCCATAACAACAAAACCACGCCCAGCAAATTGACCCAATGCTTGCGCCGCTTTGAGGCGGGTCGATAGAAGATATCCACTCGCACGTGTTCATCATGTTTGAGGGTGTAGCTGGCCCCCAGCATGAATACCATGGCATGCAGATAAAGCACCGATTCTTGCAAGGCAATTGAGCCCCAATCGAAGCCGTAACGTCCGATCACCACCGTGCATGTCATCAGCACCATGGCCAGAGTGAACCAGGCGACAATTTTCCCCGACCATTCTGCAATGGCCTCTATCTGATGAATCACGATTCGGTACTAATGGATGGCAGTGACCGTCATTCCCATTCCAGCAGCTTCCAATGTACGGGTTTAACGCCGGTGTCCGATTCAAAATCCCGAGTTTCCATTTCGCCGTCGCCGTCAGCATCAATCAAATAGTAAGCAGGGCCCACCTTCGGCGTCACTTTGACCATGTAAATCGCCCCGTTGTTGGAGAACTCCTCGATAATGCGACCTTCATCATCGGTGGTGATTCTGACCGTGGGCACCAGTTCCTGGCTGGTGCGCGCCTTAGGCGGCAAGGGTACGTCGCCAATGACCGGCTCGTCTGGGTCGGGCTTGGGCGCCGTTTTCAAATTGGGTAAAGGCGGCGGTGGTGCGTCTTCCAGTTGCGGGCGCTGTTCGGAAGATGGGCTAGCCTCTTGAGCCAAGGCAGCGTTCGCAACAAGCGCCAAGACCATCGCGCTAATCAGCAGAGTTATCATTTTCATCACATTCACCATTCGCTTGAGCTGGACGGGTCCCTCATAATGTGACGGTTACGCCCTACCAATTCAACTTAATTGTCCTTTAGAGGCTGATTTCATGTCTGGCAACCCCACCCTTTACCTGATCGACGGATCGTCTTACCTATTTCGCGCCTTTCACGCGCTGCCGCCGTTGACCAACAGCGCCAAAGAGCCAACGGGAGCGCTTTACGGCGTGGCCAATATGCTGCGCGCCTGGGTCAATGAACATCATCCGGAGCAACTGGGTGTGGTGTTTGATGCCCCAGGACCCACCTTTCGCCATGAGATGTACGACCAGTACAAAGCCAATCGCCCGCCCATGCCAGATGATCTTCGGGTGCAAATTGAACCGCTAAAGCGAATGATCAAAGCCATGGGTTGGCCGTTAATTGAAGTTTCAGGGGTCGAAGCGGACGACGTCATTGGCACCATGGCCAGGGCGGCAGCCGCCAAGGGTCAGCCGGTTTTAATCTCCACCGGTGATAAGGATTTGGCCCAGTTGGTGGACGAGCACGTAACCCTGGTCAATACCATGAGCAATACC
>CAZLJY010000108.1:0-16170 GCA_964559945.1 uncultured Gammaproteobacteria bacterium
GCTGTCGGCATGAGCGCTATGACGCCTAGAGAAATTGTTCAAGAACTGGACAAACACATTATTGGCCAGGGTGATGCTAAGCGTGCGGTGGCCATTGCGCTGCGCAATCGCTGGCGCCGAATGCAGGTGGACCCTTCGCTGCGCGATGAAATCACCCCTAAAAATATCCTGATGATTGGCCCCACGGGGGTTGGCAAAACCGAAATCGCTCGCCGTCTCGCGGCGTTGGCTGGCGCCCCGTTTGTGAAAATTGAAGCGACCAAATTTACTGAAGTGGGTTATGTGGGGAAAGACGTTGAGTCGATTATCCGCGAGCTGGCAGACGTGGCCTTCAATCTCACTCGGGAACAGGCCATGAGCCGGGTGCAAAGTCGAGCCGAGGACGCGGCAGAAGATCGCATTTTGGACGCCTTGTTGCCGCGCCGCCAAACCATGGGTTTTGCCAATTCTCCCGAAGAGCCGGTGGACGACAATGAGACGCGCCAAAAGCTACGCCGCAAATTGCGCGATGGTGAGCTGGACGAGCGGGAGATTGAGCTTGAGATCTCCTCCAGCGTGGGGGTTGAAATTATGGCCCCGCCGGGCATGGAGGAAATGACCAGCCAGCTTAGCGATATGTTCAAAAACATGGGTAGCGGCAAAACCCAAAGCCGCAAACTCAGCGTTAAGGCGGCCCGCCCGGTGTTGGTTGAAGAGGAAGCCGGCAAATTAATCAATCAGGAAGATATTAAGCAGCAAGCCCTGGAGTCTGCTCAACAAAACGGCATCGTGTTTATCGATGAGCTGGATAAAGTGTGTAAGCGGTCGGAATACGGCGATGGTGGCAGTATTTCCCGAGAAGGTGTGCAAAGAGACTTGCTCCCCCTGGTGGAGGGTTCAACGGTCACAACCAAATACGGCATGCTGCGTACCGATCACATTTTGTTCATTGCATCTGGCGCATTTCATTTGGCCCGCCCATCGGATTTGATCCCTGAACTGCAGGGCCGCCTGCCGATTCGGGTTGAACTGTCGGCCTTATCGGCGGAAGATTTTGAACGCATTTTGACCGAGCCTAACGCGTCTTTGACCCAACAATATCGAGCCTTGCTGGATACCGAAGGCGTGGCGCTGAAATTTGAGGAAAGCGGCGTCAAACGGATTGCCGAAGTGGCCTGGCAGGTGAATGAGCGGACCGAAAATATTGGTGCCCGGCGCCTGCACACCGTAATGGAGCGCCTGCTCGATACCATTTCCTTTGAGGCGCCTGATCGCAGTGGCGATACCTTTTCCGTCGATGCAGGCTATGTAGATGACCATCTCACCGAGCTGGTAAAAGACGAGGATTTAAGCCGCTATATATTGTAAAGTTGAGCTATGAGCGCAATTCCTTCAGACGTGGCCCGGCCACAGGCGAACCAGAAATTTGACTGGCGCGATCCACTCGCCCTTAGCAGTCAACTGGATGACGACGAAAACTCCATTGCTGAGGCAGCCCAGCAGTATTGCCAGGCGAAGCTTCAGACCCGTGTGCTGGAAGGCTTTCGACACGAAACCTTCGATCGCGACATCATGTCTGAAATGGGTGAGCTGGGCCTATTGGGCGTAACCGTCGCGCCAGAATATGGCGGGTCGGGCATGAGCCATGTGGCCTATGGCCTGATTGCTCGGGAAGTTGAGCGCGTGGATAGCGGTTATCGCTCCGCCATGTCGGTGCAATCCTCACTGGTGATGTATCCCATCGAAACCTTCGGTACCGAAGCGGTCAAGCAGCGTTGGTTACCCGGTCTTGCCAGTGGCGAGAAAGTGGGCTGTTTTGGTCTGACTGAGCCTGACGGTGGGTCGGATCCCGGGGCCATGCGCACTCATGCCAAAAAGGTCGACGGCGGGTATTTGCTCAACGGCAGTAAAATGTGGATTACCAACTCACCCATCGCTGACGTGGCGGTGGTGTGGGCCAAGCTGGACGATAAAATTCGCGGGTTTGTGGTGGAGCGGGGTATGGATGGCTTTACCACGCCAAAAATTGAAGGAAAGTTTTCACTGCGAGCATCGGTTACCGGTGAAATCGCATTGAATGATGTGTTGGTACCGGAAGAAAATTTATTCCCCGATGTGGTTGGCTTGCGCGGCCCGTTTTCCTGCCTGAATAAGGCCCGTTACGGTATTTCCTGGGGCGCCATGGGCGCTGCTGAATACTGCTGGCAGGCCGCTCGGGACTACGCCATGGACCGGATTGTATTTGGAAAACCTATTGCCGCCACCCAGCTGGTACAAAAAAAGCTGGCGGACATGCAGACGGAGATAGCGTTGGGTTTGCAGGGGGCGTTGCAGCTAGGCCGCCTCATCGACAACGGCGCATTTGTGCCTGAGGCCATATCGCTGATGAAACGCAATAACTGCGGCAAGGCATTGGCCATCGCCAGGGAAGCCCGTGACATCCACGGTGGTAACGGCATCACCGACGAATACCACGTCATTCGACACATGGTGAATCTGGAAACAGTGAATACCTATGAAGGGACTCACGATGTCCATGCCCTGATTCTTGGTCGCTCACAAACCGGCATTCAAGCCTTTTCCTGACGGGTGAAAAAGCTTAAGAACGAAGCTGAGT
The DNA here is from genome assembly GCA_964559945.1 of uncultured Gammaproteobacteria bacterium. GTDB lineage: Bacteria > Pseudomonadota > Gammaproteobacteria > Xanthomonadales > SZUA-38 > JANQOZ01. Next base: position 2,597 of record CAZLJY010000108.1, read on the forward strand.
TATTTAAGGCGGCGCTAGCTGCCGGCGTAAAATATGCCGAAGATCGCAAGGTGGTGGAGTTTGAAGAGGGAGACTCCATGGCCGACAAAGCGCTGTTTGTTTACCGCTTACTCGTCCACGACAAACTACTGGCGCCATTGCCCGAGACCCAGGTTTCGCAAAAATCCATACGCCACCGTCTGGCTCTGTGGCACGCGCGCAACCTACCTAAAGACGATCCACTGCTGAACTAAGCCTGCAGTTTTCGCCGTTGGTGTGGAAAAATGAAGAAAGTGGCGGTTCAGGGGTAATAATCAATAACTCTCCTGAATAGGTCATCCTGCATGTATCACGTCACCGGTTTTCTCATCCTTGCTTTACTAATACTTAGTGCCTGCGGTTCTGACAAAACGGCTCAGGTGATCGATCCAGCGTCAACGGCGGAACTTCGAACCTATGAAGTGAGTCAGGGCAACGCACGGGATATCGCTGGCACGTTGTCTACTCTGATCCAGGACGAGGGTGCTCGGGCTAGAACCATTGGCGATAACCTTGTTGTTGTTAGTGCACCGGTGAGCCTGCATGAGGGCATTGAGGCGCTGCTGGAGCGCCTGCAGGAATTGCCACCACAGTCTGCCAGTCGCATTCGCCTGCATTATTGGTTGGTGAGTGGAAAGCCCTCAGATACAACGGTCATTCCCTCAAATCTTTACCCTCTTAGACAAGCGCTAACAGAGGCCGCAGCGACAGTTGGACCCATGACCTATCATCAACTGGACTATATTCAGCAAATGCTCACCAGCGATCGGCGCAATCATCAGATAGATGGTGACATCCTTAGGGTGGAGACCCAAGCGGTGATGGCCGAGGGGAAAATCGGTTTGGACATGACCCTGGTCGAGCGCGCACGACGGGTTGGTGCCTACGTTGAGATGGACGATGGAGAGACGATATTGCTGGCCCAAATTGGACTGACCGATAAGGCCAAAAAGAGCAGTGTTCGGTCTAATAGTGGCGAGGTGATGATGTTCTTGGTTCGAGCGGAGCGCAACTGACGAGTTGGTGACCGTTGATTCAACGTCAGCAATTGGAAGCGTTGTTTGTCAGCAGGCAACGGGCCATGTTCAACATTGCCCTGCGTTGGACTTGGAACAGCGCCGAGGCTGACGAACTGGTGCAGGAGGCATTCCTTAAGCTTTGGAGTCGGCGACGCGGGATAAAGCCAATGACAGCGAATGCTTACTTGTTTAGGACCTTGCTCAATCTTTGTCAGAACTTTTCCCGGCGTCGCGATGTTGTCCATCGCGCTAAGCAGTGGTTGGGTCTTGATGGGACCAAGGAGATTGGCTCCCAACCGGACAGTTACGTAGACGGCAAAGCGTTGCAGCGAGCCATAGACACTCTCAAACCGGCCCAACGCTCGGTATTGCTGCTGGTAGAGTTTTCTGGGCTCTCACACAAAGAAGTCGCTGAGGTATTGAACATCCCCGTTGGCACAGTGGGGTCGAGAAGAAATACCGCACTAGCAAAACTGAAGGAACAATTAAGTGACTGATAAACTCGGGCTAAATGTGGTTGCGCCACCAACTGACAGTTGGCAGCGTTTACAGCCTAGGCTAAACCATCGACCGCGCCGGTTGCGGGCGGGGGCAGTTGCTGCGTGTTGCGTCGCTATAACGCTAGCGGTTGCCTTTCTTGTCGATGCCGGGCACGAACCGTCCCTGCCGGGCCTGGCGCAAACCTACCTGGCGCACCGTTCAACGGCGATTGATCCGCGAACTCTTCATCTTCACAGCGGTACCGCGGTGATGCTTTCATCCAGTGCTGCCGTCACAATCTATCTGGTGGACATTGGTGAATGAACTAGCGGTATGGATCGTCAACGGCCTACCGGAAGGTCCACTGGACCTCCAGTTCTGTGTATGTTGTTTCGAGGGCGCGGGAAATACCGGTGCGCGATGAATTCAAAACGACCGGAGTGATCCTATGATTGGACGGCTACTCTTAATAGCGTTTGTCACTACAGTGCTAACCGCATGCGCCACCGTGCCAGCGTCCTCATCCAATGGCGTGCTGATGTTCGGCGCAACCGGTGGCACGGGGGTGGTCACTGTTGGTCGGTTGCGGGCCGAAGGTTTACCGGTTACCGCGTTCGTCAGGCCCTCATCAAACCGCGAAAAACTGGAGCCATTAGGAGTGAGTTTTGTCGTTGGCGATGCGTTGTCGGCCAGCGATGTGGATCAGGCCTTTGCGGGAGGCAACTTTGCCGCAGTGATCAGTGCCATTGGTGGACGGCCGGATGAGCCTTATCCGGATTACTTGGGCGTTAAGCATATGGTTGACGCGGCAAAGAATCATGGCGTGCAGCGAATGATTCTAGTCAGCTCCATGCTTGCCGGTGATGCGGCCCGGGCCAAACCGCCTGCTGATGCAGGATTTTTTAAAACAATCATGCATGAAAAAACCCTGGGCGAAGACTATCTCATTGCCAGCGGGCTTAAGTACACGGTGATCCGCCCCGGTGGGCTAGGTCACGGACCTGCTACCGGCAATAGCGAACTTCGCTTGACGCCCTCAATGGGTATGATTCAACGGGAAGACCTAGGGGCGATGATTGTGCGGACGCTGAACGATCCGTCCGCCGTGAATAAGATCTATCACGCTATTGATCCGGGTTTGACGCGGGACGCTGCAGATCAATAATGTTTGATGAAGTTCGCCGCGGTCTCCCTCGTAGACATTGCAGACTGAGATTTTCGGGCGTTTCATTAACGATATATCAGTAATCAAACTTCGAAGACGCGCGGCGACCTCAACCCTGTGTAAACTGATTAGCGGCGCGGGAACCTACGCCCGTACCGTTCCACAACCACTGAAGGGGACGTCATGATTCGACAACTAATCACATTAGCTTTTGCCACCATGGTACTGGCCGCCTGCGCCAACGGGCCAACGCCGTCATCCGATGGCGTGCTGGTGTTTGGCCCAACCGGTGGAACGGGGTTGGCGGCAGTGCGTCAATTGCGGGCTGAAGGTCTGCCAGTGACGGCATTTGTTAGACCCACGTCGAACCGTGAAAAATTGGAGTCATTGGGGGTCAGTTTTGTTGTCGGCAATGCGCTGTCAGCCAGCGACGTGGACAAGGCCTTTGCCGGTGGAAACTTTACGGCCGTGGTTAGCGCTATAGGTGGTCGGCAGGGTGAGCCGCGGCCGGACTACGAAGGCGTTAAGAACATGGTTGACGGGGCAAAAAATCATGGCGTTCAGCGAATGATTCTTGTCAGCTCTATTGGTGCCGGTGATGCGGCCCGGGCCAAGCCGGCGGCTGATGCAGGGTTTTTCCAAACCATATTGCACGAAAAGACACTCGGCGAAGATTATCTGATTGCCAGCGGACTGAATTACACGGTCATTCGACCCGGTGGCTTGGGTAGTGGATCGGCTACCGGCAATGGCGAACTGACCGTGGCGCCTGCCTCGGGCATTATTCAACGAGAAGATGTGGGGGCAATGATTGCGCAGACGCTGAACGATCCTTCTGCGGTGGGTAAAGTCTATTACGCTGTTGATCCAACGCTCTCGCGGGAAGCTGCGGGGTTCTAAGGTCTTACCCGCCTTGTGTTGAGAGGGGCTGGTATCGACCGATTGCTCGTGGACGGCCTATGATCCGTGTTTGGTTTGGCAGCCCGTGGCATGGGGCCAATGATGGAATGGCTCCCCGGGGACCGTTTGACGTCAAACACTGCCCCGAAACTACCTATCGCTTGGGATGGGTTACTAGCGGGGCACTGGACTAATGGCGGCCACGGATGTTGTTGTGCTTGGCGGCGGCGCTGCTGGCCTGATGTGCGCCATTGCTGCTGGTCAGCGAGGGCGGCGAGTGGTGGTGCTGGAAGGGGCCAACCGAATCGGCAAGAAAATCTTGATGTCCGGTGGTGGTCGCTGCAACTTCACCAATCTCAATACCCGGCCAGAAAACTTTCTGTCGGCCAATCCGCATTTTTGTAAATCAGCCTTAAGTCGTTACAGCCCGCAAGATTTTGTTGACCTGGTTGAGACTCATGGCATCGGGTATCACGAAAAAGCGGCTGGGCAGCTGTTCTGTGATGACAGCTCGAAGCAGATTGTGGCGATGCTGAAGGCCGAATGTGATCAGGTTGGGGTGGTGATCCACACCAACAGTGAGATTGGCGCGGTTAACCCATTAAATGATCACTACCAAGTGCGCAGCGGTGCGGGAGACTTTCTCGCCGATTCGTTGGTGGTGGCCACAGGGGGGTTGTCGATACCGCGTATGGGCGCAAGTGACTTTGGCTTTCGACTGGCCAAACAGTTTGATCTGAAGCTTCGCCCCACCCGTGCCGGACTGGTGCCGTTGACGTTTTCTGGGGCTTTCCACGAAATGCTGCAGCGCTTGTCGGGGGTGTCTGTGGCATCAACGATGCGCTGCGGAAAAACTGCTTTTGATGAAGATCTGTTGTTCACCCATCGGGGACTGAGCGGGCCCGCCACTTTGCAGATCTCCAGCTACTGGCGGGAAACGCAAGGGGTAGATGTTGACCTGATGCCGGGGCAGGCGGTGGAAGAAACACTTTTGTCGGCGAAGCAATCGCAACCCAAAGTTCTGCTGAGAACGCTCCTCGGGCGGCAGCTTCCCAAGGCTCTAGTGGCAGAGCTTGAGGCATTGTATTGGCCGGGCCAGGCAGAGCTGCCGCTGGCGCAGTGGTCCGATCAACAGCTTTCGCAGATCGGTCGAAGGCTGTCAGCGTGGACATTGAAACCTTCTGGCACGGAAGGCTATCGAACCGCGGAGGTCACCCTGGGTGGGGTCGATACCGACGAGTTGTCATCCACAACGATGGAGTCCAAACGTCATCCTGGCCTGTTTTTCATCGGCGAGGTAGTGGATGTGACAGGGCATCTGGGTGGCTTTAATTTTCAGTGGGCCTGGGCCAGCGCCCATGCTGCTGGGGCTGTGGTTTAACAAAATACCCCAGCGAGGATAGTGAGCCTGCCGTGAGGTGCATCTCCTGCGATGGCGGCGATGCCGTTTGCTTGAATTAGGGCCAAAAAAAAGCAGGGCTAAAAAGCCCTGCTTTCTGTCAGCCCCGAAAGGCTGAGCATCAGTGCCGCCCATGGGCGGCTGACGCTGGTTCAGATGACAGTAATGTTGTCAGCCTGAAGGCCTTTTTGGCCCTGGGTCACGGTGAACTGCACCTTCTGACCTTCGATCAGGGTGCGATGGCCTTCGCCTGAGATCGCCTTAAAGTGGGCGAATACGTCAGGACCAGACTCCTGCTCAATGAAACCAAAACCTTTAGCGTCGTTGAACCATTTTACGGTGCCAGTAGTAGTAGACATGTGTACTTCCTATTTGAGTTTTTACATAACATGACCGCTCACGCGGCCGGATAACGGCTGATCTTTTGCTTTTACTTATGACAAACAGGACGAGGTACTACTGAAGAGACTTCGAAATGGTATACATAAATATCGGGCTAAATATACGAGCCAAGTGCAAAATACACCGCTGACAGGGAAAGTCAATGAATATATTCAGGGATATTCTGGCGGTATTGCTGAGTTTCTCGCTAAATTTCTCGGTTTTCTGGCGGCTGCGCCGGCTAAGATTTATCCTTGCGCCATGGCTCAACCAATCCCTACCGACATTGTACTGCATCAGTCCACTCGAACCCTTGAAATCAGTTTCGACGACGGCCAGTGTTTCCAACTGCCTTGCGAATACCTTCGGGTATACTCCCCCTCCGCTGAGGTCCAGGGGCATGGCCCAGGTCAGCGGGTTTTGCAGGTCGGCAAACGCGACGTCAACATTATGAACATCGTACCGGTGGGCAACTACGCGGTGGGGCTACATTTTTCCGACGGCCATTCCACGGGGCTTTACTCTTGGAAAACCCTTTACGATCTGGGCACACATCATGAGAAATACTGGCAACAGTATTTAGATGAGTTAACTGAAGCAGGGGCCAGCAGGGATTCCTAGAGGCGACTTAGGCACAGCAATGAACGACGACACCATAGCCAGGCAAGACGCTGAACAAACCACACACTTTGGTTTTCGCGACGTGCCGGTGGACGAAAAAGAAAAGTTGGTGGCGGAGGTATTCACCTCGGTCGCCAGCCGCTACGACGTCATGAACGACCTAATGTCCATGGGCATACATCGGCTTTGGAAACGCCATTTTGTCGCAACGGCTCGAGTGCGGGCGGGTTACCAGGTGTTGGATTTGGCTGGCGGTACCGGCGATATTGCGTCGCTGCTTTATTCCTCTCTGGGTGACTCAGGCTCGGTGGTTGTGGCGGACATTAACGCCGCTATGCTTGATTGCGGCCGTGATCGATTGTTAGACGAGGGCAAGCTGCGTCGCAGTCATTTTATTCAGGCCAATGCCGAGGCCTTGCCGTTTGCCGACCGCCAGTTTGATTTGGTCACTATGGCTTTTGGCCTGCGCAACGTGACCGACAAAGACGCTGCCTTGCGCAGTATCCACCGGGTACTAAAACCCGGTGGGCGAATACTGGTGTTGGAGTTCTCCCAATTACGTCCCAAACTCCTTCGGCCTGCCTACGATTGGTACTCATTTAATGTCTTGCCAGCGCTGGGAAGTCGGATCGCCGGCGATGCTGAAAGCTACCGATATCTAGCGGAATCCATTCGTAAGCACCCCGACCAACAGTCTCTGGACGCTATGCTGGCAGGCGCGGGTTTTGTGCAGCAGGGCCATCGCAACTTAAGTGCGGGCCTAGTGGCGGTGCATCACGGAGTTAAGCCATGAGTGATGCCAGTCAACGATTGGCGGCGGGCGTCAACACCTTGTTGGGCCGGGTTTTGAAACTGGATCCTGAGCTAAAGCGAAAGCTGCGAGGCCTTGAGGGGCGCTGTCTGGCCGTCACTCTGGACGGTCCGGAATTATCTTTTCATATACGTTGTGACGATCGCGAATTAAAGGCCCTGCCGGGCTTTCCCGAATCGCCAGGGGCCCAGATTCGGGCCACACCGGGAGCCTTTCTTGCCCTGGCTGCCAGCGGCGGTGCCGGTGCGGTGGGCAAAGTCTCGGTGGAGGGGGATGCCGAAACGGCGCGGCGATTCCAACAATTTTTCAGCGACCTCAATCCCGATTGGGAAGAGGCCCTGACCGGCCTGTTCGGCGATGTGCTGGGTTTCCAGGTGTCGCAGTTGATGGGGCGCGGGATTTCTTGGTTGAAGTCGGCGGGCCGAAGCTTAAGTGAAACAGGCAGTGAGTACTTAAGGGAGGAAAGCCGCCAGCTGGTAACCCAGCCTGAGATGGAGGTTTTCTTGGACGCCGTAGACGACCTTCGTGACGAGGTGGATCGCCTGGAAGCCCGTTTGCGCAAGTCTGGGAGTATTTAGGCGTGATTCGGTTTCGCCAGCTGCGCCGACTGGCTGGCATCGCCAGCGTGCTGGCCAAATATCGCCTGGAAGATGTACTGGCCAATACTAGTCTGGCTCGGATGGCCAAAGTGATTGGCTGGCTGCAGCCCTGGCGGGCCAAAGCCAGCGATGAACCGTTGGGGCGGCGACTGCGCATGGCGCTGGACGACCTGGGTCCGATTTTTGTCAAGCTGGGACAAATGCTTTCCACCCGGCGAGATCTGTTACCCAAAGACATTGCCGACGAACTGGCCATGTTGCAGGACCAGGTCGCCCCGTTCCCCGGCGATCAAGCGCGCCTTGCGGTAGAAAAAGCTCTGGCAGAACCCATCAGCGAGGTCTTCGCCGATTTTGACGACCAGGCTCTTGCCTCAGCGTCGGTGGCCCAGGTCCATGCGGCCGAGTTAAAAAATGGCGACAAAGTGGTGGTTAAGGTGCTGCGCCCAGGCATCGCAAAGAAGGTTCGCCGGGACCTGGAGCTCATTACCATCATTGCCGGCATGGCCGACCGTTACTGGGCGGCTGCCGCCCACGTTCGGCCCTTGGAGCTGGTCGCTGAGCTGGCGGGGACATTGCGAAACGAACTAGACCTGCAGCGCGAAGCGGCTAACGCGTCTCAGTTGAAACGTAATTTTGCCGATGACCGCGAGCTTTATGTGCCCGACGTGTATTGGGATTACACCCACAAAAAGGTCATGGTGATGGAGCGCGTATACGGCACACCCATCGACAACGTGGACGAACTACGTGCCGCTGGTGTGGATATGAAATTGCTGGCGGAACGTGGCAATCGCATCTTTTACACCCAGGTGTTTAGGGATAATTTTTTCCATGCCGATATGCACCCGGGCAATATTTTGGTGGATGTTAACGACCCCAAAGACCCAACGTACATTGCGCTGGACTTTGGCATCGTGGGTTCCATGCCCACCGAGCACCTGCACTATCTGGCAGAAAATTTCTTGGCCTTCTTTAATCAGGATTATCGCCGGGTGGCGGCCTTGCATATTGAGGCTGGCTGGATACCCGCCAGCTCACGGGTTGACCAGGTGGAATCGGCTGTACGCGCGGTGTGTGAGCCTCAGTTAGCCAAGCCTCTGGCGGAAATTTCGTTTGCCCAAGTGTTGTTTCAGCTGTTTGATGTGGCCCGCCAATTTGAACTGACGGCGCAGCCAGAGTTGATCTTGTTACAGAAAACCCTACTGAATATCGAAGGGGTAGGCCGTCAGGTGTACCCCGAGCTGGATATTTGGACCACCTCCAAACCGGTCATGGAAAAAATCATGGCTGACCGTCTTGGGGTGGATGCAGCAGCCAAAGATTTACAGCAGCGCCTACCCGCATGGATGGCCCGCACGCCTAAAGTGCCCGGTCTGGTATTTGATTACCTGGAAAAAGTTAACGCCGGCCGCCTAGAAACCCGCCTAAAAAGTGATGATCTTGAGGCCATTCGAGAGCTGATTGAGCAACGCAGCAACAATACGGCTTGGGCGGTTTTTGCCGCCGGGTTTGCCTTAATGGCGACGCTGGTGGGTTTGTTTGGCGAGCCTGCAACGCGGGTTTTCGGACAGCCATTTTGGCCTGGTGTTTCTACTATCGCCGCGCTGTGGTGCGCTTGGAAAGCGATCAATCGTTAAACCCCTAAGGCCTTTTTTGCTGGTGGAATTGGCGTTGGAGCGCGCCGGCGATAGGCGTTAATCCAGGCCTTGCATCACTCCAAGGACAGCACTGCGCGCCCGGTCTACCGATTTTTCTAGATTGACATCCGCGGCCAACGCCGCTGATCGGTCATCGCCCCTGAGTACATCCACCGTCTGAGACCATTCAGTAACCAAGCTGTTCATAGCATCCGGGATCGGCTGGGGCAGCAGTGTGCTAAGTGTTTGGCAGGCCTTCAGTTCGCCCCAGCCGTCAACCCAAAGCTCCACTCGTCGCGGGGTGGGATACACCATGGCGTTGACTAGGGACTGGAATTTCTCCAAATGCTCGATCAACTCAAAGGATGCCTGGCGAATGTTGCGCTGGGTTTCCGTGGTCTCATTGCGCCAGGTGTTGTAACCCAAGCTGCTAAGGGCAATACACAGGCTGATTAGCGCCACTGCATTGCGCTGAATTTGATCGGAAATCTTGATCCGTCTGCCGGCGTTAGATGCTGAAGTAGGCGGATGTTCTGGGCTTGGTTCCATGGAGCTCTCCAGGCTGAATTGGGTCGCTTTTTTGGCCAAAGTAATCGACAAAAAAACTGTTGGTCGCAACCCAAAGCAGGTCTATGATGCGGATTTTACCGGTGCCGGAAAATGACGTCAGCGCATTGTAAGCGAATCTGCCTGTGGTCGGGGCCTCGCAACGTCTCCACCGCGGTTTTGTATGCGTTTAACCAACGTGTCGATACCATTGCGGTGGACGAACCTCTCTACGGCCACTACCTTCAACACTCCGGTGCCCGTCATCCCCACGCCGATGAGCTTGTCAATGCGCTGGACTGTGACGGCCCAAGGGTATTGCGAAACGTGGTGCTTGGCCCCTGCGACAAACCGGTGTTGTTTCTAAAAATGATGGCTCACCATTTACCGGGGCTGGATGACGCTTTCCTTGACCAGACTACCGGCGTGATTTTAACCCGTGAGCCCCGGGAAGTCTTAGCCACGTTGTCGATTCAGATTCCCCAGGCAACCATGGCTGATGCCGGTTACGATCAGCAGGTTAGATTGCTTAGGCGATATCCCGATATGCCGGTACTGGATGCCAAAGAGCTTTTGCGCGATCCTGCGTATGTGCTCAGTGAACTTTGTCGGCGTATCAACATTGGATTCGATCCGGCGATGCTGAGCTGGCCGGCAGGAGTCAAAACCTGTGATGGTCCATGGGCACCCGATTGGTATCACAATGTCCATCGGTCGACCGGTTTTGCCCCTTACAAACCTTCGGTGAAAGTGATGCCGCAATCCCTGGAACCTCTGCTGGCCCAGTGTCAGCCGCTGTATCAAACGCTGCGTGCTCAGGCAATCGTGGCCCCGGTAACAAAGGACTCATAATGGTTAAACGAGATACATTACTGCCCCATCTTGGTGATCCCCGAAATGCGGATATATGGGTTCATGTCGGCGGCGAGCTGAAACGTCGCAGCGAAGCATCAGTGTCGGTGTTTGACAGTGTGGTGCAAGGTGGTGACGCGGTGTGGGAGGGTTTGCGGGTTTATGATGGGCGCATTTTCATGCTCGACCCCCACCTAGATCGGCTGTTGGATTCGGCGAAGGCACTAGCATTTGATGCCATTCCGACCCGTCAGGCTGTCAAAAAGGCCATCTTCGACACCCTTGAGGCCAATGGGATGCGCGATGGCGCGCATATTCGTCTAACCCTGACTCGGGGTGAAAAAATCACCTCGGGCATGAGCCCTAAGTTTAATCTGTTCGGCCCAACCCTAATTGTGTTGGCTGAATGGAAGCCCCCGGTTTACGACAATGCCGCGGGGATAAAATTAATCACCTCAGCGGTGCGGCGCAATACCAGCCAATGTCTGGATTCAAAAATCCACCACAACAATCTGCTGAATAATATTCTGGCGAAAATCCAAGCCAACGTTGCCGGTGTAGACGACGCACTGATGCTGGATGTTGCCGGTTTTATTTCCGAGACCAACGCCACCAACGTGTTTGTCGTTCACGGTGGCCAGCTGCTAACCCCTCATGCAGATTCCTGCGTACCTGGCGTGACCCGGCGCATGGTGCTGGAGCTGGCTGTCGAACTGGGAATTGCCCATTGCGAGCGCAATGTGTCGTTAACCGAAGCCCACGCCGCCGACGAGATGTTTACCACCGGGACGATGGGGGAGCTGTCGCCGGTGATTGAGCTGGATGGTCGGGTAATTGGCCACGGTGGCTGCGGCACCATCACCCGCCGTTTGCAAAAGGCCTACGCTGAACGAACCCAATCCTTAGGTGAACCATTGCCTGCGCCGGCGACATGACCTTTGCTTAACTTGACTGAGCTATACTCGCTCAAGACTTGAAGGAGGAGCGAGTCATGAACGTACATTCAGGCTTATTGTTGGCAGGTTCTGGGCTATTGGCTGCGGTTACCCTAGCTGGCTGTTTTCAGCAGCCCACCCGAGAAGAGTTGTTCGAAGCCCAAGCTGCGCGGACAGAGCAGTGTGACGATATGTTGAAAGAAATTGAAGACAACGAAGATCGCCCGCTGATTCGCGCGACGTTGCAGGAAAACTATAACCAAACCTGCCTGCAAAATTACCCCACCCCACCTGGCTGAAGCTCGGGTGGAATTACCCTTTGCGCCATCGTGTGAACGCAATCAGCAGCCCATTTGTGAGGCCCTGAGCGATCTTTTTCCTGGGCCAGGCGAGATTGTTGAGTTAGCGTCGGGCACGGGCCAGCATGGCGTGTTTTTTGCCCAGGCACTGCCTCATCTGCGTTGGCAGTGCACCGACCTCGACGCTGTATTGCCGGGGCTGGGTGCTCGTATCGCGCAAGCCCAACTACCTAACCTGCCGGCGCCTATCCCCCTTGATATCGCCAAAGGACCTTGGCCCGAGGTTAAGGCTAGCGGCCTGTTTGCCGCCAATTTGCTGCATATCGCCAGTTGGCCAGAGGTGTGTTCTCTGTTTGCCAATTGCGCCGGTTCGCTGAAGGTCGGTGGAAAGCTAGTGATCTACGGGCCGTTCAATGACAACGGTTTCACCTCCGAGGGTAATGTGGCGTTGGACGCTTGGGCTAAAGACACCTTTGCCGGCGGCGGGCTGCGAGAACTCTCCGCAGTATCTGAGCTGGCGCTTTGCCATGATTTTGACGCGCCTATCGTGCGGACTATGCCAGCCAACAACCTGTTGCTGTCGATGGTCTACTCCCCTTGAAAGCCGCTCTGGCAGCGCTGCTGGCCTTCAATGGCGCTGGGCCTTGGGAGCCTCAAGGCCCAGCCGGCGTTACTGGAGGGCAGGTAGAGAACATCGAAAACCTGCCAGTGGCCGGAGCGGTGAACGCGTTAGCGTCTCACCGGGAAAATCCGGATGTGCTCTACGTGGGAAGCGTTAATGGCGGGATTTGGAAAACCACCAGTGCAACGGCCACGGTGCCGCAATGGGAGGCGCAAACCGATGCACAGCTCTCACCCTCTATTGGCGCCATCAACTTTGATCCAACCGACCCTACCCAGCAAACTTTAGTGGCCGGCGTTGCGCGCAGTTCGGCGTTCAACGTCCAAGGTGGCAGTCGCAGCGGTCTGCTTCGCACAACCAACGGGGGGCAGACTTGGGTTGCGCTGACCGCCCTTGCGGGTAGAAATGTGGTTGGGGTGGAGGCCAGTGGAAACCGGATTGTCGCCGCTAGCAATAATGGGGACGCCGGCAACTGTGATGATCTTGGGGTTTTCCTTAGTGATGACACTGGCCAAAATTTTGATGCCGTTGGCAACGGCATACCCATCGGCGCCGTTGATGCGTTGGCCAGAGATCCAGCAGAGCCGACTGTGCTGTATGCCGCAGTTTTTCTTGCCAGCCTTTGCACTCCCGGTGGGCAAAACGGCATTTATCACAGCGCAGATTTCGGCGATAGCTGGACAAAAATCAGCCCCTCAGCTGACAGTCTTGCGCTGGACACCCTGTTGCAAGACCTGCCCGGCACTCATGTGGAAATGGCGGTAGGACCGGACGGCGGCTTGTTTGTGGCTGTGGTGCCCGGCAGTAGCCTGCAGCTGGAAGGCGTGTTTTTCACCCCAGATCGAGGAATCAGCTGGATTTTGATGGACCTTCCTGGCAGCTTGGAACCCTTGTTTCAAGGCATTCATCCCAGTCGCCAGGGGTTTGTGCACCTGTCCTTAGCAGCGGACCCAGTCAACCCCAATCGGGTCTACGTTGGTGGTGACCGTCAGCCTCAGTCAGACGACGGTAGCTTTCCCAACTCTATTGGCGCCCAGGACTTTAGTGGACGCTTGTTTCGAGGTGATCTTAGCCAGCCATCCGGGTTCCAATGGACCCCCATCACCCATGGCGGCACCTTCGCCGGTTCTGCGCCCCATGCTGACTCTCGGGAATTGGCATTCGATGCGGCAGGGCAGTTATTGGATGCAAACGATGGCGGGGTCTATCGTCAGTCTGGCGCAGACGGTTTTTTCGGCGACTGGTTCTCGGTTAATGGCAACCTTCAGATCACCGAGACCCATGATGGCC
>CAZLJY010000109.1:0-16156 GCA_964559945.1 uncultured Gammaproteobacteria bacterium
CGCAAGCGGCCTCCACCCGACCGGCCTAAAGGCCGGCGGCTGAACTCAGGCGTTAGGCTTTCAAGTAGTGGGCATGTATTGAAAGTCAAAGTGAAGCTATCCAGCTGTATTTTTGCTCTACATTGAAGTTTAATGAATTCGGAAAGCTATAGGTTATGAGTACTTCTTTCAAAATTTATCCTAAAACGAATAGGATTCCTGCCTTGAAAGAAATAATAGAATCTACTCAATATGAGTTTTGGAAATATTTTGAAAAAGTAGACATAAAAGATAGGCCTATAATAAAAATCCGCCTTCTTCGGAAAGAGAATGATGAGGATATAGAATTTTTACCAGAAGAGTTGTTTTCCTGGGAGGATGATAGTTATCTTTGGGTTCAGGTTGAAGGGATCAAAGGCGGAACAGATGGTTATTTTTGGTATGCCGAAGAAATTGACTATAAATATTGGAATGAAGATATTATTCCGATGCCAAGATGTAAGCCGATAAAAGATCTCCTGAATGAGTGTATTGCTCAAGGTCATTATTGGCATTTTTCTCGGTCAGTGGGCCAGTCTGCGCTCGTAAGAATTTTATACGGTATTTTATCAGGAGTTTTAGCGAGAATGACGAGTGGCATTGTGTTTTCAGATGATAGCGCATGGGAATATGAAAGAATGCCAATGCGTGGTGAAGATTTTCTTGAATGCTATATGATTCCTGAAAAGGAGCTGAGCGTAGACGCTAAGGAATGGTCAAGGTTGTGTATTCAAGCAGCTAAAGATGAACTGAGAGCATCAGCTTTCTATCAAGTTTGAAACGTAACATTCCAATTGGCATCTAGCAGCCTAACAAGGCGCTGCAACTGACATTTGACCCGCCGCCAAAACCTGCGCTACGCGCAGAACTTGTCGCCGCCTCAAATGCAGCTGAGCTCAGTAGTTAGGCGGTCCCGTTAGGATGAATTGCAAAAAATGAAGTTAGCGACGATTCCACTACTTTTCCCACTGGCTGCCTCCGCGGCCGGCTCCTACGAGTGTGCCGTCGTTTCAGCCACTTCCCTGGCGGCGAATGGAGAAATGAAACGTACCTCGTTTACAAAGGCCTATGAGGGTCAAAAATTCATCGTAAACCGCGAAACGGGGCAAATAACTAGTGAGGTCATCTCCAACTCCAATGGGTTTGGTCAACCGGAGGTTCTCGATCTAGGGTCCAGCGAACAATCTTTTAAGGCCCTAACAGTCTTCCGGCCCAAAGTAGCTGTCGATTACCTCATGATTCAGTCCTTCGTTGAGGGTCCGAAAAAACCATTCTTGTTTCTGTCTGGCGGTCTGTTGATGTCTGGCAAATGTTTCCTAGATCATTAGCGCCTAACAAACCGCTGAACTTAACTCCGGCGGCGTCGTCCCCTCCGTCCGACGCGCGCAAAGCACGCGCGGGTTAGCGTAGTAGTTATACGGTTCTAATGGAGCAAAAATGAATATTAATATGACGTTGCTTGGCCAGGTTGTGGCGATAACAAGTCTGCTCTTGTCAATTTCACTGGCACTAATGGCTAAACGAAGGGCGTTAAACGTCTCCGGCTGGGCGGTAATAGGCCTAATTCCTTGGCTGAATATTGTTGGCTTTTTCGTATTGCTGTTTATTCGAGAGAGGTCGCAATCAGAAATTTCCCCGGCAATAAAACCGCTGTTCAGGTTCAGGTCATGAGGTTTATGCTGAACAATAATTATCTGACCTAACGCTCGCATAATGTGCGGCTGCAGTTGCCCGACTTTGTCGGCAGTTGCCCTCGGTCGTTTCGTGTCAGCCATGGAGGAGTTATGCGTGTTAGCTCAAAAATTGCCGGATTAGCCCTCGTTCTGTTTCTTGGGTCGATGCCGTTCTTAGCGGAATTCCATTCCGAGCCCAAAGTCGACCCTTCTGCTAAAGCTCTAAGGGACTTTTATGACCAAGTTTTTGTGGTTCCATCAGCAATGCGCGAAAAGTCCAACAGGACGCAGGTCCTACCGTGTTTGTTAGGGGCTAAGTGTTCTGAGATCTATACGGACCCTGTGCTCCCGTGCCTGCTGGGAGACCGGGGCTGTAACGATGAGGTTAGGCCTATGCTTCTCAGCTTGGAGTTGAGTTTTTATTGATGGTTATCCACCATGAAATGTCTTTGATCGCAGGTTTCTGGAAAGTGGTTACATCCATGTCCTCACCGAAAATGACCGGCGATGCCGGCAGGCATGTTGACCTATGGTCTCATTAGCGCTCTTAGTATTAGCAATTGAAGCGTCTGCGCCGTTCGATGGCTTCTTTAAATCTCGAATGCATCCTGACTACGGAAGACCAATCGTGTCCGCTGTTCTTTCCGCAGATTTTAATGGCGATGGGTTTGAAGATCATGCTGCCCTGTATTGGTATGAAGGCCCATCGGGACAACCGGCTCCCATTGAATACCCTTCTTTTTTTGTGGCTTGGCTAGGCAAGAGTCATGGCGACTTCTGGAAGACAGGCCCGCATCCAATTGGCGAAGTCGGCCATTGGTTTCCCGATAGGCTTGAGTTTCACGAAGGCATCGTTGTGGTTTCCGGGGCACAATGGGGTCCAGAGGACCAGCCTTGTTGTCCCACACGAGAGGAAAGTAGCGAATACGAGTTTCATCCAGGGCCGCGGTTTGGATTTAGGGTTGGAAGAAAGTTACTTGGACAGCGTTAGCAAACCATTGAGGTTCACTTCTGCCTGTCCCAAGCGGACTTGATGCAAAAAAATTTCCGACTGGATTACTGTTGAAGGTTGGGGCTAATCTATTGAGGGGGTATCGAAGAATTACGTCTATCCCGCTGGCTAGAACCCATTCTGCTATTTGAATCATCCAGTTAGGTTCGACAATGCCGATCATCCGCTGAGTCTAGCTTGCCCAAAACAGTGGTCTGATAATTTCCAGCTTGGTCCTAATTTGGAGTAATCTGCTATTTCACATCCTGGGAATTTAAGAATCATGTATCTGGCAAAAATGCTGATCACGATGGTGCTGTCGGCATCATTATTAGGTGTGGTCCAGGCAGCCGATGGACCAGCGGCAAACTGGCAAGACGAAGGGGTTTACCTCGGCGAGCTGACGTGGCCACAAGCAGAAGAAATGCTTGCTAATGCGCCTATCGTCATTTTGCCTTTTGCCGGCGGCGCGAAGGAACATGGTCGTCACCTGCCGATGAACGCCGACGCCAAGCTAATGGAACACCTCACCGATTTTGCGATTTCGAAACGAAATGTTGTGGTGGCCCCTCCCGTTTTGTATGGGTGGTTTCCGGCCTTTCGTGAATTTCCCAGCACAGAAATTGAAGATCCGGCGGTGTTCCAACGCTTTATGTTTCTTGCCGCCAAATCCCTGGTTGCCAGCGGGGCCCAACGAGTGCTGTTTCTCAATACGGGCATTACTCGCGCAACGGGTCTGCCAATTGCCATCGCCGCCAGAGAAATCCGCGCCCAATGTGGCATTGCGACACTTGTTATCTCCTGGGATGACCTTGAAACCGAGGAAGTGGAGGCGTTTACCCAGCAGCCCTGGGGCGGCCATGCCGATGAGACGGAGACCTCTGTCAATCTGGCGCTGCAGCCCGATCTGGTTCGGATGAGTGAAGCCGCTGAAGATCTGGGCTCACCGCCAAAAGACTATCCGGGATACCGGCCGGGAAAGTTACCTAGAAGCTCCGCCGATGGCGAGCCACGAGCGGGTATCCGCGGCGATCCGACATTGGCGAGCGCAGAAAAGGGCCGCAAGACGCTCGCGGTAATGGAGAAAAACTGGCTGGCAGCGCTTGATGGTTTTGCCGCTGACCCCAAAATTCTCAGCACGGGTCAGTGTGGAGATAGTCGGCCGCTTCGCGAACGATAACCAGCCCTAAAACTGGCAACTGCGCCTATTCATGTTGTGGAAACACAATTCAGGTGTAAGAGTTTTTGGAAAAGTTCAAATGTGCCTCGCGCCTATGGTTTGCGCTACGGACTCTGCAGTGGCTTGTTATGAGAAAAAAATATGGACGATAGCGAATTTTGGAAGATTATCGAATTGCTTAACTGGAATGACGCCGGAGATGACGAAGTGGTGGTTGAACCGGTCATTGAGTACCTTTCTAGACTCAGCAATGAGGCAATATTTGATTTCGAAGAGTTGTTGGCCCAAAAACTTCACGCTTTGGATACACGGTCCCATGCAAAAGAAATTGGGGAGTACGCGTACGTCAACGGTGATGACGATTTCTCTGTTGACGGATTTTTGTACGCCCGATGTGTTGTTGTTGTGAATGGGAAGCAGCAATTCGAACAGGTGTTATCCACTCCAACGGAATTCCCGAAGGATCTGGAATTTGAAGCGATTTTGTATGTGGCGCAAGATGCGTATGAGCGAAAAAACGGAAAAGAATGGGATTTCGTCTCGCCAACGGATTACGAAACTTTCAAAAATATTTCTGGCTGGCAGTAAGGGTCTAATAAAAACAGATTAATGTTTTCGATATAGTCAGATTTTGGTTTATCTCAATAGAGGCCCTAAAAGCACTTTTACTATATTGGGTGCGTAAATACATAGGGAGGAATATGTCAGTGCCGCTGCTCGCACCAGCCGCAAAAACGCTAGTGCTTAACGGTATCCGTATTGCTTAAGGTCGATATCAATCAAGTCTGATAACTCTTTGGTTGATTCGGTGAATCGGTTGGCAGCATAGTCATTGGCGACCTTTTTCAGTCGGCCTTTTAATGCAATATCCCACTTGATCGGTAGGAATGGGCAGAGCATTTTGAATAGAGCCTCTGCCAAATTTCTCGTATAACGATTGCTCAACGCAGAGTAATCTTTTACCGAAGTAGATCGTCTAAAGTAGAATGCTTCAGGGGTTATAACGGTCCCGTTTCGGTGGAATCTGGGAGACGAGCAGTCTCAATATCATTCATCAGGTCCGAAATAGCAGCGGATGTTCCGCGGGGCGTCATCTGCGCCATTGGATTCTGTCCGTTAGCTACTGCTCAAACAGACTGCTGGGTTGAACGACATCAATACGAATAATCTGGTTGTCCTCGAAGGTAAAGATCTCGACGATATTGGCTGGCAGCGGTTGCGTTTCGGTGAGCCATACTTGGTCATGCATCACAACGCGGTTGTCGATTTCAACAAGATGAATCAACTGGTTGCGGGCATTGGGGAACCTTAAAAAGTGTTGTTCTCGATTGGCCTTGACGGCATCTCGACCGCGCAAGCGAACGGCCCCGTCATACAGGGTGACCACAACGTCATTCGCCAGATCCCGCACATAAGCCTCGCTGTCCTTAGCGTTCACGGAGGCCACAATATTGCGAGCAGCGTCCAGACGCAGACTGTCGGATGAATTAGGTTGATCGGCCATGGCTGTATTGCCAGTGACAAGCGCCAGAAATAAAACGACTCTGCCTAAGATTTTCATAGTGTTCTCCAACTCTTTAGCGGCAGGGTTCGCCACCTGTCCCAGTCGCTCAATCACATACTGCAGTGACTAGATCATGGGTCAAATGCACTGGCGATAACAGTCTTTAGCCAACAGTTACCAGCACCGGTTAAACACTTGAACGCAAAATTTGCGCTGAAACACCTTGCTGTTGGCATGTCGTGTCGTATTTTCTAAGAAATTGCGTATTGGAAGGGGACGTTATGACGCAGCCGCGCTTGCAGGAGTCCTAAAAAGGCATGAGAACAGCACCCAGTACCAAATGGTTAGGCATTTTTATTTTGCTGACTTGCGCATCAACTAGCGCTGTAACGCTTACCGTTGACCGCATTGACGATGACCCCAGTCAAACGACCTGCAGCTCAGCGCCCATCGATTGCAGCTTGCGCGGCGCCGTTACGTTCGCCGAACTGAACCCTGGCCCTGACGAAATCTTGCTACCGCAAGACATGATCACGTTGGATCTGTCGCCTGGCCTGAGCTTATCGATTACCACCCAGATCACGATTCGAGGGGTATCAAGAGACAGCAGTGTGATTGCGGCAGCAACAAACGTTGACGGCTCCTCCTTTTCCGTGAGCGATGGCGGCGTGCTAACGCTGGAAGATGTTGGAATCATGGGGTTCAACAGCGCTGAAGGCGGCGCGATTGACATCGATAGCGACCCGCAAAGCCGTGCAGTCCTGCGCAGAACGCGCCTGTCTGATAACCGTGCCGTAATTGGCGGTGCAATCAGTCTTGGACCCGGTGGCGACGACACCCAGCCTCGACTCGAAATCTATGATTCGATTCTAGACAATAACGCGGCAGACTCTAGCTTAGTCGTTTTTGCTGTGCCCCAGTGTATCGGCGGTGCAATCTTCCTTAGGGCAGCAGCACTTATCGACAATTCCACGATCAACAACAACACCGCTCAGCCACTCTACGGCGGTGGCATTTGTCTAATATCCGGATCGGTGACACTCACCAATAGCGCTGTAACAGATAACAGCGTCTCAGGCTCCAGCTTCGGTGGTGGAATCTATGCTGACGACAGTGATGTTCACCTGGTTAACACGGAAATATTAGACAACTCTGCGCCCGGCGATTCGGGTGGCGGCATATTTTCCGTGGCCAGCACAGTGGTGCTTGAAAACTCCCGACTCATGGGAAATACCTCGCAAGGTGCCGATATCCACATCTCGATGGACTCTCAAATGACGATGACGGATACCGAGATTGTTGGTGACTCAATGCAGGCCACTGACAGCAACTTGACCCTGACAAGAACAACAATTACTGGCCCGTTCGCCGGTTTGACGCTCAGCAATACGGTGCTGACGGCAGATGAACTGGTTATGCGTGACCATATTGGTACTCAGGGAGGTGCGTTGTTCGCTGCCAACAGCGTACTTCGGCTAGGCAATTGCACCTTCGTCAACAATGTCGCGGAAAACAGCATCTCCGACGCAGGACTTGGTGGCGCGATGTTCCTGGACGACAGCACTCTGGAGCTCAGCGGCTGCACGTTTAATCAAAATCGCGCGGGAACCGCTGGCGGCGCGATCAATTTGACGGGTTCCCTTTCAGCCCAGATCAGCAACAGCACCTTCAGCGATAACCAGGCAAATTCTGGCGAAGCGCTGCAGGTGATTAGTGGCTCAGACACCTCCTTGACCCATACCACCATCGCCAATAACAACGGCAACAGCCAAATTCGGATTATCAATGGCGGCGTTACCCTGTCTAACAACGCCATTGATGGTTTTTGTAATCTGACCTTGGGAGGTAATAACGTGTCTCTTGGTGGCAACGTGGTCACCAATTCCAGCTGCCTCGTTGACAGCCCAAATGACCGGCTAGCTTCTGCACTGGGCATTACGGGCTTATCGGATTTTGGTGGCCCGACACAAGTTCACCTGCCAACGGCCAATGGCTCGCTGGTTAATCGCTCATCAGCAAATTGCTCGGATACCGACCAACGAGGTGTTAGCCGCTCCAATCCCTGTGATTCTGGAGCCGTTGAGTTGACTGACAACGACACCGGCATATTTATCAATGGTTTTGAGTCTGCACCGATGATGAAAGATCTTCGATCACGCCGGGAAATCGCCAAGACGGATTAGCGAATTTAGGACGCCGCCAGCCCTGCCGCGTATCGATCGCTGTTTCGATGGGCCGGCTCAGCATCTCGCCGTCACTCCGGTGGAGTTGATAAGATGGAACGCTTGGTGACCATCTTAAAGCCCCCTTGAATCAACGACACTATGGGTGACCTCAGCAACATCGATATCGGTTGGCGATCAGCGTTGATGTTCTCCGTTTGTCTGCCCATGGTGGTTGTAGCAGTGATGCTGTTTCTGCGCTCTGCGGAGCCCCATGCCAATCGTTTGCTGGCGTGCTTGTTAATCGTGGTGGTGATCTCCCAAATTCCGCAGATTATTGGCTTTGCCGGCTTCTACGAAGTATGGCCGGGTCTGACCTTTGCGCCATTTGGTGTGGAGCTTTATGCCGGCCCGCTGCTGTATCTGCATGCCCACCGGCTGATGATGGCCCAGCCATTGGGCTGGCGGCGTTGGTTATTGCTGCCTGGTGTGGTTCAAACGCTTTATTACACGGTCGTTTTCACCCAACTGGGCGATTACAAGGCTAAGTGGGCCTATAACGAGGCTGTGCACTTACCGTATGTTGACCCACTTGAGGCGGTTCTGGGTTTGGCCCTAGTGTCGTTCGCTGTCATCGCGGTATACCGCATGATCGTTCGCTACCGCGCTTACCTAAACCGCACCCAGTCCGCTGCCGCCGATTTTGACCCAACTTGGCTCACTCGATTGATGATGGCCATGTTTGTGGCTGTGGTTTTATTTGCGGGATTGGAGCTGGTTCCACTGATCATTGACGGGGTTTCTTACATCGACGCATTTCCGCCCCAGGTATTGCTTACCGCCATTGTGGCCTGGTTGGGCTTGCAAGCATTGGCTCAGACAACGGTCACGTTCCCAAAAATGCCGGACGCGATCGAGGGGCCGGTGGGCGAGCTTGAGCGGCCGGCGGCCGCCAAGGACTGGGTCGCCGAGGGGCGTGATTTGGAGCGCGCGCTGGTGAACGGAGGCTGGTATCTCGAGTCGCGCTTGTCCATCAAAGAGGTCGCTTCTCGCATGGCGACGAATGAGACCTATGTGTCCCGTGCGGTTAATAAAGGGCTGGGCACAACCTTCAACCGGTTTGTTAACGAGCTTCGAGTGGCGCATGCCAAGGGGTTGATAGTCGAGGGCACCCAATCATTACTGGATGTTGCATCAACAGCCGGATTTAATTCCAAAGCGACCTTCAATCGCGTTTTCCGGGAGATTGCCGGGCAGACGCCGAGCCAATTCAAGAAGTCTCAAAATCCGTAATTGCTCAACCGATGCCTGAAATGAGGCGATAACACGCGGTCTAACGATTACCTTCTGCTCCCAATGACGCCCTGTCGGGCAACTCATAGTTGGAGCTCACAATGACAGATTTACCCGCAACCTTCCTATCAGTTGGCAGCAGACACGTTGACCCAATCGCGTCGTCGTTCGCTGTTGCTCTGTCGTACCGGCGTTGCCCTCTAGTGGCTCCATCGCCGGGTATTCAATTTCTACCTCTAGGAGACATCATGACCGCACTACGAACAATCCTGCTAACCCTACTGACAACCCTCGGCGCCTGTGCAGTATCAACTGACGATATCGATGGGCCTGCCGCCAATGCTGAGGATCTTGCGCGTTTGTCAGAAACGCAGTGGGCCGGCTCGCTAGGCTATCTCGATTACGGCAGCGGTGAATGGGCCAGCATTCCGGTGTCGATTCGATTTGACGCTGCAAAAGATCGAGTGATCCGTTATTACATCAAATACCCTGGCGAGACACAGTACAACGAGTCTGACAAATTGAAGATTTCCAGAAACGGTCGGTCGTTAAACGGCGCTACCTTGATCGAACGACGGGAACAAGATGGCGCAAGAATTTTGACCACACAATCCCGCGGCAAAGATGATGGCCGGCAAGCCGATATTCGTACCACATACGTTGTGAGCGACAACGCCCTGACGATCACCAAGTCCGTTAAGTTCGATGGCGAGCAGACGTACTTTCGACGCAATGCCTATGAAATGACGCGGTAGCAGCAAGGCGGTGCAGTGACTGGGTCAAAGTCAGGCGGCAGACTCGCTTATCGCGACTCTGCCGCCGCCCGTTTGACCCTGCAGCGCCGCTTGTGGAAAAAACCATCCTTGGCATTTTCACCATCGAGAACGACAAATACCTATTCCGTTCTCTCACATTTTTAATGACTCGCCGTCAATGACATTGTCGGCAAATTAACGAGCCGAGCGCAGAAACATGGAATTCCGGTTTTTTCGACAGACGGCTAGTCATATGAAAACGCGGCTCAACCCTGCGAAGTCCTAAGAGTCTTTATGGCTGCAGCGCATAGGGTCTAATAGTGATCAGGAGCTGCGCGCGCCGTTGAATAGTGGTATTGATGGATTTTACGATCATCGACGGATGCACTCGTCGGTGAATGGTTTGTCGCTGGCCCAATCCAAGGCGGTGGCCGCGTTGTGAGGGCGTACCCACGTTTATGAGTTATCCTCGCCTTCAAGCGATAAAGGCTAGGGAAGACGATTTTTTTGGAGTTTCACATTGATGTCAAAAACCTTCAACGCCCGCGTCAAAGCGTTTCAATTGACCCCCAGTTTTTTCAGAGTTGCTGGTGGTGGTTTTGGCCTGAAGGGGCAAAGGTATCGTGGCGATGAGCCTTTGGTGGCCGCCATCCTGATGGGTTTTGCGCTGTTGCTCGGTGCAAATTGGGTCCAGGCACAAGTGGCATCCCAAATTCAAGAACCAGCACCTAAGGCCGCAACACCGCAGGAATGGGCCAGGTCTTTTGCTGAAGCGACACAATCAACCGATGTTCCAAAACTTGTTGCTTTGGGCGGTGATCAAATCACCGTGTTTTATGCGGACAAGCCGCAAAGAACGGGGCAGGGCGCATCCCACGGCAAAGAACTCAATGAGTTCTATGGCAAATTTAACGCAGCCGGTAAAGCCATTGCTGCAGCCGACTACAGCATTTCGCAGTTATCAAACGATTTCGCTATCGTCCGCTACACCTGGGTGGTTTCCGAAGCTGAAACCGGTGTGGTTTCGTTTCGGGTAAATTCGACCTACCTCATTCGCTTACAGAGCAATGGTTGGCGTTTCACCGCTGTTATAGAATTAGGGCAACCTAAAGGCCCGCAGTCGCCCCCGTAGGTTTTGGATCATAGGCGAAGTGTCTTTTGGCCATCGCGACATGCTGTGACCAATATTTCGTACCAAGACGCAAAAAGCGTTTGTTGGGGAAGGGCCCTAGACCCCGTCTGCGCGTTATCCCTCGCTGCAAGAAGCGCCGAAGGCGAAACAGCTGTAGCAGCGGTGGTGACCCAGCATTACCCGATCTTCTAAAGACTCGTGCAATGACCCACCTAAGTCGTAGGACAGATCGTCGTCAACCAAGGTGCAGGCATACACGCGCATTTTTCCTTGGTGTTTAACCACCATCCGTGAGTAGGCACACATAAACTCTTTGCGCCCCGCCTCGGTGTGATAAGTGGTCATGCAGCTTTCGGTGATCTCCGGGGTTTCCAATTGGGAAAACGGCACGCCGAAGTCAGGAAAAGCAATAATGTTCAATGGTTTGTCCGAGGTTTCGTCACCAACTAGGCTGCGAAAAACCTGGTCTACAGACTCACTGTCTTCGTCCGGCGTTGATTGACGTGCAACCGATACCGAAAAACCCAGCTCCCTTAGCGCCCGGATTCCTTCCAACGCTGCGGCGAAACTGCCTTCGCCGCGTCCTGCGTCGTGCTTTGCCGCATCCGGGTAGTCCAAACTAATCCGAAAGCTGATGGGAAAGGCGCTATCTCGCAAGGTTTCTACTTGGGACAAGCGGTGGGTCAATGCTTCGGTGCCGTTGGTTAGGACCAAACAGGGGCGATGGGATGAGGCATAGTGGAGAATGTTGACGAAATCCTTCGCCACAAAAGGCTCTCCGCCAGTAAAGGAAAACTGTTCAACACCCAGTTCAAGGGCTTCGTCCACAAACGGTTTGATCTCGTCAAGTTTGACCAACCCTAAGCGGGTATCTCCAGGCTTGGACCCTTCAAGGCAAAAGGGGCAGGCCAGGTTGCAGGCGGTGCCGGTATGAAACCAGAGCTCCTTTAGGGTGTGAGAGTCGATATAACCGCGTTTTTCACCGGCTCGGGTGTGGGTCCAGGTTGACGGTCGTTGTTTATCGGCCGACGCCCGCGAGTCCACTACCGTGACTCCCAAAGACTGGGTTGTCATTAGCAGCAGGCTCCAGAGTTGGTGGACTCTTGGCTGTCATTAGTCTCGGTGTTGGAATACGGCAGCTCAGTGCCGCAACCGGGGAAGATCCCAAGGTGTTGATCCCAGTTACCAAAAAACTCGAAGTGGTCGCGGAAACGAGATTCGTTGAGCATCCGGTAACTATTGCCGCAGACTGGGAAAACGCGGCCGGTTTCAAAATGATGATGGCCATCTAGCTCAAGGCGATGAGGGTGGTGGGGCACTGTGCCCAAGTATTTCACCGCTTGCCCATAGTCTTCACAGGCAGGCTCTAGACTATCAATCCGAAAAAGCCGATAGGTGGCTGAGTAAAACCGAATGTTGCCGAGCTTTTCAGCGATTTGTGGGTTATTGATCGCCAGCGGCCGACTTTCGACCAACCTTGGGTCAGGAAAACCGGCGGCTTTAGCCATGTTCTCAAAATCGTTCCAATACAGTGCCCCCGCCAGGCATTCGCCATAAAGCAGCGGGTCTTTCGCCAAATCTTCTGGAATCCGGCGATCGGCATAGACGTCGGAAAAATACATTTCGCCGCCAGACCGCAGCAAATCGTGCGCGGCGGATAACACCGCAGGCTTATCGGTGCACAGGTTGATGACGCAGTTTGAGACGATCAGATCAAAACTGCCCGGGTCCATTCCCAAGGAAGCCAGCTCTTCCAAGTGTCCATTGATGAAGCGCACATTAGGTTTAGCGTAACCGTAGGCCTTTTGGTGGTATTCGATATGGGCGTTGGCCACATCTAACTGCTCCTGGGTCATGTCGACGCCAACCACCGAGCCGTTTTCGCCAGTTAGGCGTGACAGGAGATACGCGTCGCGCCCTGAACCTGAACCTAAATCGAGAATCGATAAGCCAGAAAGTGCCTCCGGGGCAATAAGGCCGCAACCGTAGTACCGGCTGCTCACTTCTCCATGCACCTGCGCCAAAGCGGACTTGATATAGTCGGGAATATCCGCGACAACGCAACAAGCGTCGGTCTGCAGGTCTTCGGTGGATTGCAGTACTTTTCCGTAATACTCTTGAACGTTGTCCCGCATTGATGGTGCCTTTAGTGGTTATAGGGCTGTAGCGACGCCCAAGGGATTGTATTGGCCACGGTATAAGGACCGGGCAAAGCCCCAACATATTACTGTGCTGGGCGCAGTTTTGCAGATTTCGGCGCCTTAGATGCAAGTCAGTGTCGTCGCAGACAACGCTCGCGGGAAAAATCTGTCGATTTTTCAAGGGCATTGCTTCGAAGCTGACGGTATCGTGAGGTATATTGTGGGTGGTTTTCCCAATAACGGAGGTTTGCTGTGATGGATTCCAGAATTAAAGCCGCCATTGGCGTCTTTGCAGTAGTAGCCTTAACCGCGTGCGCTGTCCAAAGCAGGCACCATCAGCGCACGGCCGGGTCGGAACAGTGCACACAGTCCCAAACCATGACCTGTGATCGTTTTAACGATGAAACCTACAATTGTTCCTGCCATAGCAACGACAATTTCCGGGATATTTTGGACTCTTACTAAGTCGGCCGAAATACACTGGTTAAGCTTCGCTGATGAGCAGAAAAAATTTAAGTGGTTACGTTTCGACCTACCGCAATTTAGTTCAGGTCGGCGACATTCAGATTGCTTACGAACGCTTAGTCAAATACGTTCTGCGCTTAAGAACCGTATTTTCTAAACATTTAAGTCCGGATTATGCCGTAGGAAAAGTCCTCCAAGGCTATATGGATTACACCTATTTTTATCTTTCCGATAATTACCTGAAACGTCATAAATTGAAATTGGGTTTGGTGTTCAATCATGCTGAAGCCAACTTTGAATTTTGGCTGCTGGGACAGACCAAAGACGTCCAGGAAAAATATTGGGAGTTATTGAAAGGTAGCCCTTGGGTCCGTTCCCCAACCATGCCTCAGTATTCAGTTTTTGAAGTCACGTTAATCGACACCCCCGATTTTGACGATTTAGACGCACTAACAGCGCAGTTGGAGACGCAGTTCAAGCGCATCTCCCAGGAGGTAATTTCCGCTGTTAAGCAAGTCAGTGACTGAGTCCACAAAGGCATTTAATCGCCCGCGGGTCCCTTATGTTGAAAACACCACAGCTGCTTTGTTCGTGTGGATCATTTGTCTACGGGGGCACTGGGGTTTATCGGGATAAGCGGCGACGGTGTGTGTCAGGTAGTGGAGCTCAGAGGAGCTTTCCGGAATCGGCCTAATCTGTAGGGTTCAATTTATGTCAAACAATAACAAAATCACCGTGACGGTCGATCCTTTGGAGTCGCCGGAAATTCAATCCTTTATCGCAGATCACTTGGCTGGCATGCATGCCAACAGCCCACCGGAGCAGGTTTACGCGCTGGGCATTCACCGCCTGAAGGCGCCGGAGATCACCTTTTGGTCAGCAAAAGTTGCGGGCCAATTGTGTGGCTGTGGGGCGTTAAAAGCGCTAGGTGATGGGCGGGGAGAAATTAAATCTATGCGAACGGCCACTGCCTTTCTACGCCGCGGTGTGGCCCAGGCGGTCCTCGATGAAATTACCAACGCTGGGCGCCAACGTGGCTATTCAGCACTGCTTTTGGAAACGGGAACGGGCGCCGCTTTTGATGCGGCACACGCATTTTACCAACGCAACGGATTTGCTCCCTGCGAACCTTTTGGCGATTACCAATCAACTGAATTTAACCGTTTTTTGTGTAAGGTTCTGTAGTGTTCACGAATACGGTTCGCTGTTTCCAGTGGTTAAGTGACTAAGCTAACAACGCGGGCTATCACGATAGAGGTAAGGTCTGAAGCGGTGTCCAAAATTAGAATTTTGCTGTTTTACCTATGGGGCCTGTCCTTACTGATCGGTGTGGCATTGCCTCACAGTCGAGGGTTTACCGGTTTCAAGCTTTTGTTGTGGGCCATGGTGTTCTTCCTGGCCCTGATTTGGTGTGTGCTGTCGCTGCGTCAGTGGCAGGAAAGTCGATCCCAAGCGGCCGCCAACGAGCGACGCTTTCTGGCCCAAATGGTCGCCATGAGGCAGTCCTCCAAGTCCCGCGAGATTGAGGCGGAGTGAGGTCATTGGGCACCGCGGGTGCAACTCATTGTCAGTAGCTCTGCCTTAAACCGGCAAAGCGGTTTGGTGCCAGAAGGCGTTTCCCGACGATGTGTTGCGAAAACCCGCAGCCGAGTAATAAATGTTGTCTAACAGCTCTTTGAATGACTCATGGCGCATGCCAGATGCGCCGTTGGGGCGCATTAATAGGGCGTCTAAATGGTGAGAGACCGATAGTATCGTGATCAATAGCAATCTCGTTTCCTCGCAGACTGAGCGGCCGGCTTCGTTGTTATCAAGGCTTGAGCAATTTGAGTTCCAGAGCGGAACCCCGGCGTTGTCGTTTGCCCGCCGGCTTGCTCGAGACAATGGCTGGACGCAAAATTTTGCCGATAAGGTGGTTGCTGAGTACCTTCGATTCGTCTTTCTTTGCGCGACTTGCGAGCACTCGATGACACCCAGTGAAGAAGTGGATCAGGCCTGGCATCTGCATATGGTGTACACCCGTTCTTATTGGAACGACTTATGTGAGGGCGTTTTAGGAAGGCCGCTGCATCACAATCCCACAACTGGGGGGCGAAAGTCTGCCATTGGGTTTGCTAAGGCTTATCAGCAGACTTTGGATCGCTATCAGCAGGTATTTGGTGAAGGTCCGCCTGCCGATGTCTGGCCCCCGGTAGCTGAGCGTTTCGGCAGTGCCGGACAGTTTCGACGGGTCAATTTATCAGAGGTGTTTTTGGTCCCTGTTCGCCGGGTCAAACAAGGTGTTTATGGACTGGGTCTGGGGTTGGTGGCGGCGCCAGTGTACGCAGCGTCAGATTGGGTAAACGTGATGACGGTGATTGGCGGGCTGATCTTGATTCCCGCCGCAGTCATTGGGCTGTTTGGGGCTCAGATGAACAACCGCACGCCGCCCAGTAAAGATCATCGATCTGCTGCCGGCGGGAGCGTTACCAGTATTGGCGGCTCGGGGTCGAAAAACACCGACTATTCAGACGGTGGCGGCGACAGCGGCTGCGGTTCAGGCTGTGGTGGTTGTGGTGGCTGATCAAAGTTCGGCATGGACCATTCGCCCAGCATTGCCCGGTGAGGCGGCAGCGTTGACGGAGATGGCTTTGCGGTCCAAGGCATCCTGGGGTTATGACGCAGCATTTATGGCGTCGTGCCGGGACGAAATGACGCTGACCGCCAGCGCGATCTCAGCGGCCACAAGCTGGATTGTGGTGGCGTTGGATGAAGAAAAAATCCTCGGCTATTTCGATTTAGTCCCGGATGCCGATGCAGCGTGCGTACTTGAAGCGATGTTTGTAGACCCGCAATACATGGG
>CAZLJY010000110.1:0-16124 GCA_964559945.1 uncultured Gammaproteobacteria bacterium
AGTGGAGTTGGTGGCGCTGGATCGGGCGCAAGTTAAATATTCCACGGTACAAAACTGGTATCCCGGCGACGAAAATGGCAAAGGTGGAATCTAAAATTTTGTCACCTAGCGAGGGGATTGCCGCGGCGGGCGTTCCAAGATTTCTTGGACCCAAGTTGAAACCGGTTCGGCGGTGACCTGGAAATACCCCAGTTGCATTTTGCGCGGCGATCACTCCTCCGGGGAGTTTTATTCCGTGGCGCTGACCCACAACTACCAACAGGCTGATACCGGCACCAAAATGATCCACCTGGGCAAAAACACCCGTAGCCATATCATATCCAAGGGGATCTCGGCCGGTCGTGGGCAAAACGCCTATCGTGGCCTGGTTCAAGTGCACAAGAAGGCTGATAACGCGCGTAATTTCACTCAGTGTGATTCTCTACTTATTGGCAGTCGTTGCGGCGCTCACACGTTTCCCTATATCGAAGCGAAGAATGCCAGTGCGCAAATTGAGCACGAAGCCAGCACCTCAAAAATTAGCGATGATCAGCTGTTTTATTGTCTCCAACGTGGCATTGGCGAGGAAGACGCTGTGTCTATGATCGTGGACGGATTTTGTAAAGAAGTGTTTAAGGAATTACCCATGGAATTTGCCGTAGAAGCAAAGAAATTGCTGGAAGTCAGCTTGGAAGGAGCGGTGGGATGAGCGAGCCCTTACTGCAAATTACGGACCTTCATGCCAGTGTTGATGGCAAGCAGATTCTCAAAGGATTGTCGTTGACCGTGAGTATCGGTGAGGTGGCTGCGATTATGGGCCCCAACGGTTCGGGCAAAAGCACCTTGGCAAACGTTTTGGCCGGCCGGCCGGGTTATGAAATTGACAGCGGGTCGATCTCATATCTGGGCCAAGACCTCACTGAAATGGCTGCGGAGGAACGTGCGTGCGCGGGAATTTTCCTAGCTTTTCAATACCCTGTGGAAATTCCCGGGGTGAACAATACCTATTTTCTGCGTGCGGCATTAAATGCCCAGCGTCGATCTAGAGGCGAACCAGAGCTGGATTCCATGGCTTTTCTGAAGTTGGTGCGGGCCCGCTTACAATCGCTGCAAATTAAAGATGACTTGCTCCACCGTGCCGTTAACGAAGGGTTTTCCGGCGGTGAGAAAAAGCGCAACGAGGTCTTTCAGATGGCGGTGTTGGAACCGCGTCTGGCAATACTTGATGAAACCGATTCTGGGCTAGATATTGATGCGCTAAAAATTGTCTCCGATGGGGTCAACGACTTACGCAACACCGAGCGCGGATTTGTTGTGGTCACCCACTACCAGCGCCTGCTTGATCACATCGTGCCTGACACCGTCCATGTCTTGATGAATGGCCAGATTGTAAAATCCGGCGAGCGTGACCTTGCTTTGCGTCTGGAGCGCGATGGCTACGCATGGATCGAGGAGGAGCTTGCCGCGTGAGCCTGCTTGAATCCCTCTTAGCCACTGCGCCTGAGCAGCCCCTATGGCAAGTAGGGCGGGATACTCATCGAGCGATCGTTGAGAGCCAGGGGCTGCCCAACCGAAGCGTTGAAAACTGGAAATACACCGCATTGCGCGGGCTGGAAACAAAGACCTTTGGCCCTCGTGATAGCGCCGATTTGGTAATGCAGCCGGAGGACTTAGGCGACGCGCTGCCGGATGCCGGTCAACCTCTGGTCAGTTCTCATCGACTGGTTTTTGTTAACGGCCAATACGCCGCAACCTTATCCCATGGCAATGGCGATCAGAGCATACGGGTCAGCCCGTTAAGTGAGCTGGCGGGGACCGATCTGGAAGCGATTAGTGGCGCGTTGGATACCGCCTTTTCTGGTCCCGATGAGGGCTTTGCTGCGCTCAATACAGTGTTGGCCAGCGATGGTGCCGCGATTCAGGTTGCCAGCCCAACAAACGACGCAACGCCTCCGGTCATCGAAGTCCTGTATTTGGAAACCGGTGGCGACGACTCCTCTAGCCTTGCGACATCCACTGCAGTGCGCAACGTGGTCCAGGTAGCCGCCGGCGCCGAGCTGACTTTATTGGAACGCCACGTGGTTTTAGGTGGCGGTGATGGGGATGATCCGGGCGCTCTGATCAATGCCGTGGTGCAGATTGACCTGGCCGAAAATGCAGTGATTAATCATCTGCGCTTACCGTCGCTCAACCCCACAACAACGCTGATTTCTCGCGCTGATGTTCGGTTAAAGTCTAGTGCCCGTTATGTCTGCAACGGTCTGGATATTAGTGGTGAGCTGGTGCGCCATGATCTCAATGTTCAGATGGACGGGGAGGGCGCGCATGCGGCGTTGGCTGGGGTCTATGCGCCTAACGGTCAAACCCATGTCGATATTCACTGCAAGATCGATCATCGCTTACCCAACGCCACCAGCACTCAGGATTTTCGTGGCGTGATGATGGATTCCAGTCGCGCCGTGTTCAACGGAAAAGTGATCGTGCGAGAAGGTGCAGACGGGACCGATGCCAGCCAGTCCAACGCCAATTTGTTGCTGTCGGACAACGCAGAAATTGATACCAAGCCGGAACTGGAGATTTACGCCGACGATGTGAAATGTGCCCATGGCACCACGGTGGGGGCTTTGTCAGAGGATCAATTATTTTATTTGACAGCTCGCGGTATTGAGCCAGAGCTGGGACGGCAGATGCTGACCACCGCCTTTTGTCGCCAGATATTGGACACCATTGCCAGTGATGGTTTGCGCGACCACGCGTTGGACCAATTGGAACACCATTTTCAGGAAACATGCGCATGAGTGCTGTGATTGATTCAGTAAACACCGAACCGTTGAACGTTACCGATATTCGTAAAGATTTCCCTATATTATCTCGAGAAATCCATGGCAAGCCATTGATTTATCTAGACAATGCTGCGTCTGCGCAACGCCCTGCTGCAATGATCAATGCGACCGCAGATTATTACGGTAAGCACAACGCCAATATTCACCGTGGTGTTCACACCCTGGCCGAGGAGGCCACTGAGCTCTATGAGGCGGCTCGGATCTCAATGGCTCAGCTGATCAACGCGCCCAGTGATCGTAACGTCGTGTTTGTTCGCGGTGTGACCGAAGGGGTCAATATGGTCAGCCAGGCCTTTGTGCGACCTCGGGTAAAGGCCGGTGATCAGATCCTCATAACCCATATGGAACATCACTCCAATATTGTTCCCTGGCAACTACTGGCAAAACAAACCGGCGTCGAGCTAAAAGTTATCCCGATCAATGATCGCGGTGAGCTGGACATGGAGGCGTTTGCCGGGATGTTGAATGAGCGGGTCAAGATGCTGGGCGTAGTTCATGTGTCCAACGCGCTGGGAACCATCAACCCAATTGCCGAAATGGTGCGCGCTGCCAAAGCGCTAGATATACCTGTACTGGTGGATGGCGCCCAAGCCATGCCCCATTTGCCGGTGGATGTTCAAGCCCTGGACTGTGATTTTTATTGTGTGTCCGGACACAAAATGTATGGCCCAACGGGCGCCGGGGTGCTGTTTGGGAAAAGTGAGCGCCTTAAGGAGATGGAGCCTTACCATGGCGGCGGCGAGATGATTAAGCATGTGACCTTTGAGCAAAGCTTATTCAATGAAGCGCCGGCCAAATTTGAAGCGGGGACGCCGAATATTGCTGGCGGTATTGGTCTGGGGGCTTCGGCTAGATATCTGATGGAGGTGGGTATGACTCGCATCCGGGCCTATGAGTCGGAGCTATTGGCTTACGCTACCGAAGCGGTCAGTCAGGTTGAGGGGCTGCGGATCATTGGTACTGCAGCGAATAAATCCAGCGTCGTATCGTTCACCCTGGAAGGCATTCACCCCCACGACTTGGGCACCATTTTGGACCATGCCGGGGTAGCCATTCGCACGGGGCATCATTGTGCCATGCCAGTGATGCAATTTTTTGAGGTGCCGGCCACCTCACGTATGTCACTGGCTATGTACAACACCCGAGAAGAAGTGGATCAATTCGTCATGGCCCTGACGCGAGCCCGGGACATCTTGTCCTGACCCCATGGCACTGCAGGACCTATACCGCTCCGCGGTGTTAGATCACAACAAGAGCCCGCGCAATTTTCTGGAAATGGAGCATGCCAGCCATTTCTCCCGCGGTCTTAATGCCTTGTGCGGTGATGACATTCGGGTTTACCTGAAGGTTGAGGGATCCCAGATCCAGCAATTGAGTTTCATCGGCCAAGCCAGTGCCATCACCATGGCCTCAGCCTCCATGATGACTGAACAGCTGACCGGCGTGCCGATTAGCCAGGCGCTGCGCTTCAGCGCCCAATTGGATCAGCTATTAAGCGGAGAGGTAGACGATTCGCTGCGCCATGAGCTTGGCACCCTATCGGCACTGGAAGGGGTGCGCCAGTATCCGTCGAGAATTAAAGCCGCTAGGCTACCTTGGCAAACGATGATTGCGGCCCTCGATGGCGAAGCGGTTGCAACCACCGAGTGAAGGCCCTTTGGAGTAGCGTTAGGGCGTCAGCCTGAGAGGCAGAAGGAGTGGTAGCTTGCGCAACATAGTTTTAGCGTTAGGCCCGTTGCTGGCAGTGTTGGTGGGCCTGGCAGTGGGGAACGTGTCGGGCTCGGCGGCAGGCTGGGCTGCGGGCGTGACCACCTTATGCGCCGTCTGGTGGATATTTGAACCTATTCCGATTCCCGCAACCTCCATGATTCCCTTGGCGGTTTTTCCACTATTGGGCATCTTGACGGCCAAAGAAGTGGCCGATTCCTACGGTAACGCACTCATTTTGCTCCTGATGGGTGGGTTCATGTTGTCCACCGCGATGGAACGTAGCGGCGCTCATCGTCGGCTTGCCCTGGGTATGGTCAACCTATTTGGTGGCGCTGGGGGAAAGTCCCTGGTTTTTGGGTTTATGGCGGCCTCCGCCTTTCTCAGTATGTGGATTTCCAATACGGCCACGGTGCTGATGCTTTTACCCATTGTGCTGGCAGTCACCGAAGGACTGGAAGACCATCGCCTGAAGCTGGCCTTGATCTTGGGCATTGCCTACGCTGGCAGCGTCGGCGGCATTGGCACGCCTATTGGCACGCCGCCGAACCTGATTATGTTGCAGGTGTACCGGGAAACTACGGGCATTGAACCGACATTTTCCCAGTGGATGGGGTGGGCGTTGCCGGTGGTGGTCATTATGGTTCCGTTGATTGGTCTGTGGCTAACTCGGGGGCTGGGCCCTGCCAAATCCATCGACCTGCCTAAAGCCGGTGCTTGGCGCCCTGAAGAGGTACGAACCCTAACGGTATTTGGTTTGACCGCGTTGGCCTGGATGACTCGACGGGAACCCTTTGGTGGCTGGTCCAGTTGGTTGGACTTACCGACGGCGAACGATGCCAGTGTGGCGATGTTAGCGGTAGTGGTGATGTTTTTGGTGCCCAATGGGCGGGGTGGTCAGCTTCTCAGTTGGGAAAGAGCGGGCAACATTCCCTGGGGGATTTTGCTGCTTTTTGGGGGCGGTATTGCGATCGCAAAAGCCTTTGCGGCAACCGGGATCAGCGCCTCACTGGGGCAACAATTAGCCCAGTTGCAGACCCTACCGCTGATCTTGATACTGGCGATGCTGTGTCTCACAGTGACGTTTTTGACCGAAATCACTAGTAACACCGCAACCACCGCGTTGCTGATGCCAATTATGGCGGCAGCTGGCGTCGCCGCAGGGATTGATCCGAAGCTGTTAATGGTCCCGGCGGCGATGACCGCCAGCTGTGCTTTTATGCTGCCGGTGGCAACTGGTCCAAACGCCGTCGTGTTTTCCAGTCAACGCATTACCATTCGTGAGATGGCCAGAGAGGGTTTGGTGTTGAATTTGCTGGGTGTGGTGGTGGTGACCTGCGTCAGTTACTTTCTGTTCTCCTAAAGGCGGGTGTGCCTCAGCGGGTAGTCAATTGGCGACCTTTGGGTATCCATGCGCTTTTTATCGGCGATATCTGATAATATTCAAACAGTTGTTTAATCATTGGTAGGTGCACTGTGTCTGAATCTCCCTATCCCCACCTGTTGCGCCCCTTAGATTTAGGGTTCACTGAACTGAAAAACCGCGTGTTGATGGGTTCAATGCACACCGGGCTTGAAGATCGACGCAGTAACTATCAACGCCTAGCCAGTTATTTCGCTGAGCGTGCCCAAGGCGGAGTTGGGTTAATGGTCACTGGGGGCATTGCACCCAGTATTCGTGGCTGGTTGGCACCACTGGCCTCAAGTCTAGTGTCGTCGTTTCAGGTCGGGCCGCACAAGAAAGTCACCCGCGCGGTGCATGAGGCTGATGGCAAGATCTGTATGCAAATACTCCATGCCGGTCGTTATGGCTATCACCCGTTTATCGTTGGGCCCAGTACCAAAAAATCGCCGATTACGCCGTTTAAGCCGAAGGCTCTATCTAGCAGCCAGGTGGAGCGGGAAATTAAAAAGTTTGTTCGCTGCGCGAACCTTGCCCGCGATGCCGGCTACGATGGTGTGGAAATCATGGGTTCGGAAGGTTATCTGCTGAACGAATTCAGTTCGCCGCACATTAACGATCGCCAAGACCAATGGGGCGGCAGCGCGGAAAATCGCCGGCGTATGTCCATTGAGGTGGTGGAGCGAACCCGAGAGGCGGTGGGCGAAGACTTCATTTTGATCTTTCGTTTGTCGTTGATGGATTTGATTGAGAAAGGCTGTAGTTGGGAAGAGATTGTCGCCCAAGCAAAAGCGGTGGAGGCGGCGGGTGCCACCATCATCAATTCCGGCATCGGTTGGCACGAGGCCCGTATACCCACCATTGCCACCATGGTGCCGCGAGCCGCTTTCGCCAGTGTTACCGGAAAATTGCGTGAAGAGGTGGCCTTGCCCGTGATCGCGACCAATCGAATTAATACCCCGGAGGTGGCAGAAAAGGTTCTTGCCGACGGTTTCGCCGACATGGTGTCGATGGCCCGACCGATGTTGGCCGACGCGCACTTTGTGCGCAAAGCCGCCGAGGGTAGGGCGGAGACCATTAATACGTGTATCGCCTGCAACCAAGCGTGCCTGGACCACACCTTCAAGAATCAGCGCGCCAGCTGCCTGGTTAATCCCAGAGCCTGTCACGAAACCGATATAGTCTACCGCTCGGCCCAGCGTCCAAAACGAGTGGCGGTGGTTGGCGCCGGTCCAGCGGGTTTGGCCTGCGCCACAGTGGCTGCCGAGCGTGGTCACGAGGTGGTGTTATATGAAGCATCGCAGCGTATTGGCGGGCAGTTCAATCTGGCCCGGCAGATTCCAGGTAAAGGAGAGTTTTCCGAAACCCTGCGTTACTTCAAACATCGGGTGATTGACACCAATGTCACCCTCCGGTTGGGCCAGCGCGCCACCGCGGAGCAACTCATTGGCAGTGGGTACGATGAAGTAGTGCTGGCCACCGGGGTGCTGCCTCGCGAGCTAAATTTGCCAGGAATTGAACATCCCTCGGTGTTGTCTTACTTAGATGTATTGGGCGCTCATATGCCAGTGGGCAAGCGGGTGGCCATTATCGGCGCCGGCGGTATCGGCTTTGATGTGGCTGAGTACCTGTTACACGAAGACCCGACCCACCAAGACACTCCAGAAGAATTTTTCACGCAGTGGGGCATTGATCCGGGCTTTGAAATTCGCGGTTCAGTGGCTGGCCTTAATCGGCAATTGCCGGCACCTTGCCGAGAGATCTATTTACTCCAGCGCCGCAATACGAAACCAGGCAAGACCTTAGGTAAGACTACGGGCTGGATCCATCGGCGAAACCTGAAAGATCGTGGAGTCAACATGCTTACCGGTGTTGCCTATCAAGGGATTTCCGACGATGGATTGGAAATCACTGTGGGAGAAGGGGAGCCCCAGGTGTTAGCGGTGGACAACGTGGTGATTTGCGCCGGCCAACTGCCTCAACGCCAGTTAGTTGCTGCGTTGGAAGCTGGCGGTGTTACACCTCACCTCATTGGAGGGTCCAACAAAGCGGCAGAGCTGGATGCTAAGCGTGCAATCAAAGAAGGCAGTTTGTTAGCTGCTGGATTTTGACCGAAGCAGGCTAGGGGTTCACTGCGCTAACGCTGCTAGAATCCCCTGGGATCCTCGGCGTCGCTGTGCAATGACTGACCGGGGGTAAAGTAGACGAACTTACAGCCGTTTGGTGCGGCGGGTTTGTGCCATACATTCCTGGGTATGACAAAGGTCGTTCCAGCGCCGGCGGTAACGGTTCTGGGTTGGGCCTCATCGAGTAGGGTCATTTCAAATTCGCCCTCCAGAATGAAAAACAGCTCGTCGGTGTCCGGATGCATTTCCCAAACCGGGGACCGGCCATGGATATCGCAAGCACCCAGATTGGCCCCATTAAACGCCGTTAAATCGATGAAAGACCCGGCGGGGTGTTGTTTCAGGGTATCAAGGATGTTGACGATATCCATCGGCGTCTCCGTTAGACTTTTTTTAGCAGTTTGACCGTGAACAGCAATAGCAAGGCGCCCGCCGTGGACATAATGATGTTGCCGATTATGCCAGTGGCGGACAGGCCCAAAAGTCTGAAGGCGAAGCCTCCAACTATGGCTCCAATAATACCCACAATCATATTGCCCAGGAGGCCAAATCCTTTGCCTTTGATGAATGAGCCTGCAAGCCAGCCTGCGATGGCACCGATGGCGAGGAAAACGATGAGGTTTGGCATAACTTAGGTCCCCTTATTGATGCTGTTCTGCTTGGGTTACCCGGAAAACTGCAACTGTGCTAGGTGGGCGTAAAGTTCCGACTCTTGGAGCAGTTTGTCATGGTTGCCCTGGGCAACAATTTTGCCCTTGTCCAGAAGCAAGATTCGGTCCGCTTGCCGCACTGTGGCCAAGCGATGGGCAATCATCAACGTGGTTCGACCCTGCATTACTGCATCCAGTGCCTGCTGGACCACCCGTTCGCTTTCCGCGTCCAGTGCACTGGTTGCCTCATCCAGCAACAGTACCGGTGGATCAGTGAGCAGCGCCCGGGCGATGGCGATCCGTTGGGCCTGCCCGCCAGAGAGTCGAACGCCTCGTTCACCCAGAAAGGTCTCATAGCCGTCTTTCAGGTCGGTAATGAACTCATGGGCGAAGGCGGACCGAGCCGCCGCTTCCACCTGCTCGCGGCTGGCATCGGGATTGCCGTAGCGAATATTTTCCAGCGCATTGGTAGAGAAAATGGTGACATCTTGGGCGACCAACGCCAACTGGCGTCGATAATCCAACAGGTCCAAGTCGGCGATTGGGGTGTCATCAATTAGAATCTGGCCCTGGGTTGGATCGTAAAACCGCATCAATAGCTGAAACACGGTGGATTTTCCGGCCCCTGATGCGCCTACCAGGGCGAGTTTTTCCCCCGGCTTCACCACCACTTGCATGTCGTTGATGATGGGTTTGTCGAGTCTGGAAGGATAGGCAAAGGACAGGCCCCGAAACTCCAGCGCGCCTTTGGCGCGGGCCGGCAGGCTTTGTGGGGTTGCCGGAGAGACGATATCCGGCGTAAGGCCGAGCATTTCCAAAATGCGTTCAAGAGCACCGGCTGCGCGCTGCATCTCCCCGTAAACCTGGGTCAGCGCCCCTGTGGTGGTGGCAGCAATGACGGCATACAGGACAAATTGGCTCAAGGTGCCGGCTGACATGGTGCCTTCGATGACCTGGCGGGCACCCATCCAAAGTACCCCGATGATGCCGCCAAACATGAGCCAAACCACCAAAATAGACATCACAGACTCGGCTCTGATGCGTTTGCGCGCAATGCCAAATACCGCCTCGGCATCATCACCAAAGCGCCGATTTTCCCGCGCGTCCTGGGCGTAAGCCTGGACGGTCTTGATGGCGTTGATGGTCTCGGTGGCGGTGGCTGACATATCGGCAATGCGATCTTGGTTAGCCTTGGATAAGTCTCTAACCCAGCGACCCATGACAACAATCGGCGCAATAATGAGCGGTATGAGTAGGCCAATCATTAGCGCTAAACGCGGGCTGGTGACTACCATCATGGCGCTGGCACCCAAAAACATAAACGATGAGCGAAGGGTGATAGAAAACGTGCTGCCAACCACCACTTCCACCAAGGTGGTGTCAGTGTTAATGCGTGACAGAACCTCGCCGGTTCGGGTGGTTTCGAAAAAAGCCGGAGAAAACGACAGGATTTTTTTGTACACCGCGCGGCGCAGATCTGCCACAACCCGTTGACCGATCCAAGACACCCAATAGTATCGAAGGCTGGTAAATAGCCCCATGGCCAATGCCACACCCAGCAACAACAGAAAGTACCGGGTGATCGCCGTTTCTTGAGCCGGATCAAAACCCAGATCGATCATTTGCCGTACCGCAACGGGCAGGCTCAAGGTGGTTGCCGCACCCAATACCAGTAGGAGTAACGCCAACAGGACCTGCTTTAGGTATGGCCGCACGAAAGGCCATAGGCGTTTTAGGATGGCTAAGTTTTTTGACGGTTTACGGTCGGGGGTTGGCAAGGTTTCGGGGCCGCACTAAACGGCGGCCATTGTCTCACATTCTGGTGTGGGTTAGGGATGGTTGACCAGGGCTCCATTGCCGGTTGGTTTACTGACATTCGTGCGCTGTTGGGTCAGCCGCCCGTTGGCAGGGTTAAGGGCACTCGGTTGTCCGCCATCCAGCGCTGTAGGTCTTCCGGCAATGGGGTGTTGTAGCGATGATCTTGGTACACCTGCCAGGTGGCAAGAAAACCTTCTCGATCGGCATTGTGTGCATGGTGACGTAGCTGATCCCACCAAAACTCAGCGGATTCTGGGGTGGCTGAGCGTTGGGTCGGCAGAGTGGTGACCTCAGTGCCCACCGCAACTGCACCAATGGCCGGAGGATCTGTTTGCTTGTTCGCCGCCAGGCTTGCGTCGATCTGTGCAAACGCCGTTGATCCGTCGGACGAGCCGTTTGCGTTAGATGCCTGTAAGGACGGTGAGGGCACTACCGGAGATGGATTGACCACTTTGGCCATCTGGGTGACCAACGTGGTGCAGATCACTAGCGATGCGGCAAGGCTTGCCGGCCAAATCCAGCGCCCGGTTGAGGGGGTATGGGGGGCGGCTTGGCGGGCTGCAGTGAGTATGCGTTGGTCGAGCTGCGCTGATGGCGACAGCTCAGGGAGTTCTGTGTATAGCTTGACCAATTGCGGGTCTGGGCTTGCTGGTGCTGTGGCCGCTGCGCCAATGGGTTGGGTAGGTTTAGAGTTCGCCATAGAAGCCTCCTAAGGCATCGCGAAGTTTAGCGCTGGCATAACGCATACGGCTTTTCACGGTTTCTCGACCGCAACCGCAGATCTCAGCAATTTCGCTTAAGGTCATGTTTTTCTCAAGATGAAGCAGCACAGTGCTTCGTTGATCTAGGGGCAGGTTAATCAGCGCAGCATTGATGGCTTTCGCTATTTGCTCGGTGGTGGCGCTATCGGTGACCGGCTGGGCGGGCACCTGATCCGGTTCAGCCAATGTCACGGGACGGGACTTTCGATACCAATCAATGATTCGATGATGGGCAATTCGGTACAGCCAGGTTTGGAAACGTGCCTTGGGTTGATACCGGTGGCGTGCATTGAGCACTTTGACCCAGGTGTCTTGGTAAATTTCTTCGGCCTGGGCCCTGCGTCCTACATGACGATAGACAAAACGGTATAAGGATTCGCGGTGACGTTCGTAGAGGACATCAAAGGCTTTGGCATTGCCTTGAGCAAAGTCGAGCATCAACTGCTCGCTGGTGGTTTCAACCCCAGGAGCTTGGTGTTCAACGTTGTCTTGCTGCTGGCTGCGTCCTGCCGGCCATAGTGGCTGCGCTATGGTATTCATACGACCCATTACATCCCTAACCATTGCCCCAATAGGGATATAAACGCGGTGGGCGATGGAGTGGGGTTAATCATCGTTGGCTAGTCCTTGCCGGCTTTAGGGGGGGTGTCAGCGACTACAGAAATGAGTTCCCCGTCGGCCAGCAGGCTGGTGATGGTGTCGCCTGGTGAGACGTCTTGTGCCTTGCGAATCACCCCACCGCTTTGGTTTTGTGTCACCGAATATCCGCGCTGTAACACAGCTTTTGGACTGATGGCATTGAGCGCCCGGCTCAAGGTGTTGAGTTTTTGTTGACGCCCACTGACCTGGGCAGCTAAGGCGCTGGACAGGCGTCGCCGGTATTGGCGGGTTTGTTCGGTCTGATAGTGAATGTTCACGGCCGGTGAGCGTTGAGTCAGCCGGTGGCCAACGGCTTCAAGGCGCTGGCGCCGGCGTTGTTGATGGGATTTTTGTTGCAGCACCAACCGCTGACGCAGTTCGGCAAGGCGAGTGTTGGCGGCACGGACTTTTGCAGCAGGTTGGGCCCGACCCAAGCGCTCGCCCAACTCTCCGAGTTTCAGTTGGCGTTGGGTCAGTAAGCTATTGAATCGGCGCGATAGGGCCGCCTCGTGGCGCTTGATCCGGTCCAGCAGCTCATTGCCGTCAGGTACTAACAATTCTGCCGCCGCTGAGGGCGTTGGTGCGCGCACATCGGCGACAAAATCGCTGATGGAAAAATCCACCTCATGGCCCACTGCGCTGACTACTGGCACCGAGCAATCAACGATATCCCTGGCTAAGGATTCGTCATTGAAGGCCCATAGGTCCTCCAGTGAGCCGCCGCCGCGGGTCAACAGTAGGGCATCGGGTTGCAGATCGATGGCGCTCTTGAGGGCCTTTTTTAGCGCGCCAGGGGCGGTCTCACCCTGGACTAGCGAGGGGCACAGGGTGAGCCTTACAACAGGGTAGCGACGGGCAATGACTGCCTGTACATCGCGCCAGGCAGCCCCGGTTGCGGAGGTGATGACGGCGATATGTTGAGGGAACGCCGGTAACGGCTTTTTACTGCCGGGATCAAATAACCCTTCGGCCGCCAGGCGCTTCTTTAGCGCTTCAAATTCGAGTCTCAGGCGGCCCTCGCCAGCAGGCTCTACCGACTCCACAATGAGCTGATATTCGCCCCTTGCCTCATACAAACTGACGCGCGCGCGCACCACAATCTGCATCCCGGCAGCCAGCTTGACGGTATTTGCTCGGTTGCGAAATAGCGCGCAGCGCACCTGGGCGCTGGAATCTTTGAGGGTGAAATAGGCGTGGCCCGAGGCCGGCGTGGATAAATTGGAAATCTCGCCCTCTAACCAAACCCGGCCAAAGTTGCCCTCCAGGAGGGATCGAATTTGGCGGTTCAAGCTAGACGGGGTAAGGACTTCCCGCCGACTGAATAGGTCGTTGGTAGGCAAAGGTCTGCTCTTTATAGACGATTCGTTAATGTAGCACGTGCCTTTGCCCGTTCGAATGGGATAAAATGGTGCGATTTACTCGAGCCAGCGGTTTGGGGCCAGAAATGGCACTCCGACCCCCCAAATTAAGGAAACGGGCCGATGCGAATCAAACAAGAGGCACTCACATTCGATGACGTGTCCCTGATACCTGCGTATTCCAATGTGCTTCCCTCAGAGGTAAAGCTGGACACTCAGTTCACCCGAGAGATTTCGCTTAAGGTGCCGCTGGTTTCGTCAGCCATGGATACGGTGACCGAAGCCCGTTTGGCCATCACTATGGCGCAGCAGGGTGGCATTGGTGTTATCCACAAAAACATGACACCCCAAGAACAGGCGCGACAAGTTCGCCTGGTGAAGACCTTTGAGTCGGGGGTCATTCGTGACCCCATTACTGTGAACCCGTACACGACCATTCGTGAAGTGTTGGAATTGACCCATGCGCGCAATATTTCCGGTGTGCCGGTGGTCGATGAGGGTGGGCTTGTGGGCATCGTGACCAGCCGCGATATGCGTTTTGAACGCAAGTTGGACGACCCGGTAAGAAACATCATGACCCGGCGGGAAAAGCTGGTCACTGTGTCAGAAAAGTATCAGCCCGAAGAAGTTCTGCAGCTGCTCCATACCCACCGCATCGAAAAAGTTC
This sequence comes from uncultured Gammaproteobacteria bacterium, assembly GCA_964559945.1. Taxonomy (GTDB): domain Bacteria; phylum Pseudomonadota; class Gammaproteobacteria; order Xanthomonadales; family SZUA-38; genus JANQOZ01. Next base: position 13,951 of record CAZLJY010000110.1, read on the forward strand.
TGGTGGTTAATGACGATTTCAAACTGCGTGGCTTGATCACTGTTAAAGACATGGAAAAATCCAAAGAGCACCCGGATTCCTGTAAAGACGATCATGAACGCTTGCGGGTTGCTGCAGCGGTAGGTGTTGGCGGTGATACCGAGCAGCGAGTCTCGATGCTTACTGAGTCCAATGTGGATGTGATTGTAGTCGATACGGCCCATGGCCACAGTGAAGGGGTGTTGTCACGGGTTCGCTGGATCAAGAAGAACTTTCCAGATGTTCAGGTTGTGGGTGGCAACATCACCACGGCCGAAGGCGCGGTGGCGTTGGCTGATGCCGGGGCTGACGGGGTAAAGGTTGGGGTAGGGCCGGGTTCAATTTGTACCACACGTATTGTTGCTGGCGTTGGCGTGCCTCAAATCTCTGCGGTGATGGATGTGGCAGATGCTCTTCGGGAGCGGGAAATTCCGCTGATTGCCGATGGCGGTGTGCGTTATTCCGGCGATTTGGCCAAAGCCGTTGCGGCAGGTGCCCACAGCGTGATGATTGGAGGTCTGTTTGCCGGTACCGAAGAGGCTCCTGGGGAGGTAGAGCTTTACCAAGGGCGCTCGTACAAGAGCTATCGAGGGATGGGTTCGATTGGTGCCATGCAGCGCGGTTCATCGGATCGGTATTTCCAAGACGAGGTGAGCGAAGACAAGTTGGTGCCGGAAGGCATTGAGGGTCGGGTGCCTTACAAAGGCCCATTACCTGCGGTTTTTCACCAGCTCGCTGGTGGCTTGCGCTCGAGCATGGGTTATTGCGGTTGCGCCACGTTGACCGAAATGCGCGAAAAGCCGCAATTTGTGCAGGTGAGCAATGCTGGCGTTCAGGAATCCCATGCCCACGATGTCACCATAACCAAAGAGCCGCCCAACTATCGGACTGCGCGATGAGTGGTTGGGACTGTTAACGATGGATATTCATAAACATCGGATATTGGTGCTGGATTTTGGCGCCCAATACACTCAGCTAATAGCCCGGCGTGTTCGAGAGATAGGCGTTTATTGCGAAATTTTGCCGTGGGACGCGCCCAGCCATCTAATGACCGCATTTGCCCCCGACGGCGTTGTCTTATCTGGCGGCCCAGAATCGGTACATGGCGAAAGCACCCCTCAATTGCCCCAGGTGATTGTGGACATGAACGTGCCGTTGTTAGGCATTTGTTATGGCATGCAGGCCTTAGCAGCGCACTTCGGTGGCGTTGTTGAGGCCGCAGACCGGCGGGAGTTCGGCTACGCAGAAGTTACCCCGGTTAATCAATGTCCACTGTTAGATGCATTATCTGATCGCGAACCAGACTCAGCGCGAGCGTTAGATGTTTGGATGAGTCACGGTGATCACGTGGTCGAAGTGCCACCAGGGTTTGAATGTGTTGCCCAAACAGGTTCAGCGCCGATTGCCGCGATGCAGGATTTGGGGCGACAAATTTTTGCCTTTCAATGGCACCCAGAGGTGACTCACACCCGCCAGGGTGAGGCGATGTTGAGTCGCTTTGTAATGGAGGTTTGTGGTTGTGAGGCCCATTGGACGCCAGCCTCGATTGTTGGCAGCAACATTGCCTCGGTGCGTGAGCAGGTCGGCAATGACCACGTTTTATTAGGGTTGTCCGGCGGTGTTGACTCGTCGGTGGTTGCAGCGCTTTTGCATGAGGCCATTGGTGATCAACTGACCTGTATTTTCGTTGATACCGGACTTTTGCGCCATCAGGAAGGGGATCAGGTGATGGCCACTATGGCGGCCAATATGGGCGTCAAAGTCATTCGGGTGAATGCCGCTGAAGATTATTTTGACGCGTTGCAAGGTGTGACCGACCCTGAACAAAAGCGCAAAATTATCGGCAATAAATTTATTGATATTTTCGACGCGGAAGCGGCCAAGTTGGATAACGTCCAATGGCTTGCTCAAGGCACGATTTATCCAGATGTAATCGAGTCGGCTGGTGCCTCAACGGGAAAGGCTCATGTGATTAAGTCCCACCATAATGTTGGCGGTTTACCGGAAAACATGAAACTCAAACTGGTAGAGCCTCTGCGCGAGCTTTTCAAAGATGAGGTACGCAACATTGGTTTGGAACTGGGGCTTCCCAGGCAGATGGTATTTCGCCATCCGTTTCCTGGCCCGGGTTTGGGTGTGCGTATATTAGGTGAGGT
>CAZLJY010000111.1:0-16106 GCA_964559945.1 uncultured Gammaproteobacteria bacterium
TTGCAACAAGAGGGTTACCAATTGCGACCGGTGACCGATGGAAGGTTAGCTCTCCGGGCTGCGAAGGCACAACCACCAGACTTAATACTGCTTGATATTGACATGCCAAACCTCGATGGATTCCAGGTCTGCGAAAGGTTAAAAAGCATGCCAGAAACCCAACACATCCCCGTCATATTCCTGAGTGCTTTTGATCAGCCCTGCGACAAAGTTGCTGCCTTTACCGCCGGTGGTGTGGATTACGTAACAAAGCCATTCCAAGTTGAAGAGGTGCTTCAGAGAGTTTCCACTCACCTAAACATTCAGGCGCTTAAACGTTGCTTGGAAGGGCGAAATCAGGAACTCCAGGAAAGAAATCGGGAACTGGAAAAATTACGAAAAACCCAGGCCAATTTAGTCCATATGATTGTGCACGATCTACGCTCGCCGTTAGCCGGCGTTTTAGGGTATTTAGAATTACTTCAAATCGCTGGCGGCGACAGCTTGAGCCAAGAAATTCAGGACGACGTTAGTCGCGCGGTAGAAGCCTGCAACAGCGCTAATGACCTAGTGTCATGCTTGCTGGACATCGCCCGCTTAGAATCAGCGGTAATGCCGCTAAACATCGACACCTTCGATTTGCGCGACGTTGCACTTAAAGCCATCAAGACGCAACAATCGGTAAAAGGCCAACGACAGATCTCCGTCCGTCATGATGAAGAACCTGTGTGGGTGCGCGCGGACAATGGATTGACGCTACGGGTGATCGTAAACTTGCTGCAAAACGCCGTACGTGCGACCACCGATGACGGTCAAATTTTTATCACCGTCTCACAAGAAACTCAATGCGCAAAGCTCCAGGTCAAAGACAATGGTCGCGGCATTCAGCCCGAGCAATTGCCAAAGCTATTTGAAAAATTTGCTCAAGCGGACCTTCGACACCAACATCGAGATTCAGGGTTTGGCATTGGATTGGCCTTTTGTCGCTTAGCAATGGAGTCTCAGCTTGGCACTGTCAATGTGGAAAGCCAGCCAGATCATGGCAGCTGTTTTTGGATCACTCTTCCCCTGGATCTTGACTGATGAAAACGCCGACTATGAAAGTCGGACTGCACTTACTCGCTGCAGACGACGACCTGGCCATTCGATCGGTGATTGAACGCCACTTCCGCGCACGAGGATTTACGGTCACCACTGTTGACGACGGCTTACAGGCATTGGATGCGTACAAACAAGAGTCTTTTGATCTTGTCGTGCTAGACATCAACATGCCAGGCTTGGATGGCTTATCTCTTTGCCGACACATCCGAGAAAAAGGCCAAACACCAGTCGTACTACTGACATCAAATAGCGAGGAAACCGACCGTATTGTTGGCTTGGAATTGGGCGCGGATGATTACTTATGTAAGCCCTTTAGTGTTCGCGAATTGGAAGCCCGGGTAAAGTCGATTATGCGCCGTTGTGCCAGCGATCGTACCGCCACCAACTTTGAACCTTGTGCGGAGCAAACTCGCAAATTTGGCCATTGGAAACTGAATTTGTCCCGCCGCGAGTTATTGGATATTGAGGATAATCAAGTGCCGCTGACCGGCGCAGAGTATCGATTGTTAGATGTCTTGACCCGTCACCCGAACCGCGTTTTGTCCCGGGATCAGTTGATGAACATGACCCGCGGCCATGACGCCATGCCGTTTGATCGAAGTATTGATGTGCAGATTGGCAGATTGCGAAAAAAGCTTGGCGACAATGGGAAACGCCCTACCCTTATCAAGACATTTCGTGGCGAAGGTTATGTGTTGACCCCGTAATACGCTAAGGCAGCTTCTGGCGCCGGGTTAGAGACAAAGCGTGATGGGCTAAAAGGTGGGCTGAGAATTTAGGCCTTACCCAGATTTCGAGAAGGCGCTGGATCATCTAGTTGGCCCCCATCGTCATAGTTCGAGTCTTTAGGATTTTGCCCGTATAAAACACGCAACGCTTCCTGACGCCTGTTTGACATGGCCGCCATCGATGCACCGTTAATCATGTTTCGTCGCCGACATTCACTTACCGAGTGAACAAATGCGTCCCAGCGGGAAGAGCCTTGGTAAGAGTTTTTTAGCTCACTTTCGGCAAAATCGATGAGCGAACCCAGCATCGCACGCTTTTGTTCGGTAACCGAAGCCAATTGAGGCAAGTCATCCGCTGCCAGGGCTTCTGATTCCTTCTTCAAGACTCCCAACAAGTTATCCACACTGCTCTGTAAGTCATTAAGTCGTGGCGTAGGGCGATGCATTAACGGTTACCCTTGACGTTGGACTCCGACCGGATCAATCCCTCAGCAATAGTGCGGGAATCAACTTGGAAGTTTCCGCTGGCGATCGCCTCACGCAATGCATTGACCTTCTCTGCGTCCACCTCCGTTTCGACTTTCGCCAACTGGGAAATCTGTCCGATTGCTTGTGCCTCTCTGGTTAAAGATACGGTATCGGACGCTGCCTGTTGCGCCCCTGTTGGCGGCGCTTGGCTTTTATCCGAGCCCCGGTTTTCGGACCGGTCATTGACCTCGGTGACGGGCACATTTGGCCCCACTGGATTGGTAATCATGGTCGTAATTCCTTAAAAGACCCTTTGGTTATCGGCGTCGGTTGGCGAAACTTTAATATTCGCTGCAGTCAATTGATCATCAACAATCCCCGCCTGGGATGCGTGGAAGGCACCGTGGTCTGCACGGACAACGCCGCTGGCCATGATAACCCCCTGAACAATACGTTGGGTCGCGATGTTCTCGACCGAAATGTGGTCGCCGACGGCTCCCGCAGACAAAGCCTTCGCCGCCACTTGGACAGTCAGGTTTCCGGCCTTGGCGATCAGACTCACTCGATCCCCTCGCCCAACGATCCGCGGGGCCTGCAACATGTTTAGCGTCACGATCACCCCTGGAGCTAGGGAACGGCGTAGTTCCATGTCCACCACTTGCGTTGCACTGTGGAGAAAACGCCCACCCACCTGGCTGATGTCCATTTTCTGCACCATGACATCTTGCTCGGTTAGGGTATCTCCTCGTGACAACGCGCCTCGAGAGACTAAAACCTCCTGCCATACGCGAATTCTCGCGCGCAAATAAAGCGTCCAGGATACTCGCCCCTCACATTTCACGCCTACACTGGTATTGCCAAATGCTCGGGCACCTGGGGTGGAAAACACCGTTAATTCCGTATCGCACAAGGCCAAGCGCAAGCGTGGGTCGGGCGATTGAATCTCAACACTAAGATTGTCACCAAATTGGCGTGCGCCAGTATCTTGCAGAAAATCCTCAGCAATGGCCGCAATATCAGCCAGCGGATGAAGGGGGGCTGCAGCCACGCTGATTAGCAGCGATGGCACTGTCAAGATAACGCTGACAATCAGTCGGAAAATTGACGAAGGCCTGTTATCGGGCACCGCAGGTGTCGGTTTTCTGTCGCTTTGCATATTAGTCTCAATCCCTGGTGACATTGAGCTAGTTTCAGAGCAATTGTCATGCCAGAGATCAACCGGAAACCCCCACTCCTCTTTATTAGGCGTGCGGCATTTCACGATGCGACGTGTCGTTAAGCCTTGCCAACAATCCACAGCTTTACCCCTTTATCGGTTGGCACGGCCTTTGCTTTAGCTCTATCGAGATTACGAATCGGAAATCGCCATGGCGTTTTCATTGGACACAGTACTAGGCATACATCCGAAAGCGCTGGAACTTCGCGCCCGGCGGACAGAACTGTTGGCGCAAAACTTAGCCAACGCCGAGACACCCCACTACAAGGCTCGGGACTTGGATTTTCAATCAAGCCTGAAAGAGTCTATTCAAACAGCGATGCCAAAGCGCACCCACGCCAGTCATTTATTGGCACCAACCAGTCCAAATCAAGATGCCCTGTACCGCATTCCGCTGCATCCGTCATTGGACGGCAACACGGTCACCGAAGAGTTTGAGAAGACCGCCTTTTCGGAAAACGCGGTGCGCTACCAAGCCAGCTTAATGTTCTTAACCCGAAAATTTTCTGCGTTGAAAGGCGCCATGAACGATCAGTGAATGAATCATGAGTGACTCCTCAATTTTTTCAGTTGCCGGATCTGCACTTAACGCTCAAAGCGTGCGGCTCAATACCATCGCTTCCAATATGGCGAATGCCGATGTGGCAGCCAGTTCGGCCGAACAGACATTCCGTGCTCGACTTCCTGTGTTTAAAGCGCAGACCGGTGGCGGCCAACTCAGCGGTGTGCAGGTAGCCGAAATCGTTGAGTCCAACGCGCCGGCACGGATGCGCTTTCAACCGGATCATCCACAAGCAAACGATGAAGGGTATGTGTACTTGCCCAATGTGAACCTGATCGAACAAATGACCGACATGATTTCCGCGTCACGAAGCTACCAGGCCAATTTGGAAGTCATTACCACCAGTAAAGAACTCATGCTGCAAACACTGCAGCTTGGACAAAGGAGCTGATTATGCTGACTGGCGTCAACGATCTGACCAGTATTCTGGGACCCCAACGCCCACGCGGAAGCGACAGCAACGACAATGAATTGGGCCAGGAAGATTTTTTTACCTTGATGGTGGCGCAGCTGCGTAACCAAGACCCAACCAGTCCCCAGGACGGGGCTGAATTCCTGACCCAAATCGCCCAATTCGGCACTGTCAACGGCATCCAGGAGTTGGAAAATTCTTTCGCCCAGCTAGCCGGCGCAATCAACGGCAATCAGGCCTTAGCAGCATCCAGTTTGATTGGACGTGACGTTTTGCTACCCGGCGGATTTGGTCACCTGAGCGAGGGAGAGGTTCTGTCTGGCCAGGTTGATCTGCCCCAGTCCACATCGTCTGTTCGGATCGAAATCAAAGACGAAAACAATCGCCTAGTGCGAGTCCTCAACCTGGGACAACAGGATGCAGGCGGTAATGAATTCACTTGGGATGGGTTAGACAGCAACGGCGACCCTGCCCCAACGGGCCGCTACAACATCACCGCTGAAGCGGTATACGGCGACGAAAATTTCGCCGTTGAGGTGTTGGTGGCGGGACGGGTAGAAAGCGTTTCCTTAGGCGGCTTTGCAGGGCAAACCGTCGTTTCAGTCGCCGGGCTAGGACCTGTAGGTCTTAGTGACGTGCGCGGCATTCAATAATTAACTAGGAGCTTAATCGTGGCTTTTAACATTGCACTCAGTGGCCTTAATGCGGCCATGGCCGACTTAGATATCACCGGCAACAACATTGCCAACGCTTCCACCACGGGCTTTAAATCATCTCGGGGCGAATTTGTCGACCTTTTAGCCTCAGCAGGATTCGTCATATCCAGTCTGGACCCCGGCGACGGCGTGCGCTTAGCAGCGGTTCGCCAACAATTTAGTCAAGGCAACATCAGTTTCACCGGAAATGCGCTGGACCTGGCGATCAGCGGCGGCGGCTTTTTCGCCGTGCGCGATCCTAACGGCGCTACCGGCTACACCCGTAACGGCACATTTGCTGTTGATCGGGAAGGCTTTGTGGTCAATCCGGCCGGTGCCCGCCTGCAGACCTTTGGCGTCACCGACCCGTCGGTGCCAACCTTCAATAGCGCCACCACCGAAGACCTCCAACTGCTGTCGGCACAAGGCAGCCCAGGGGCAACCACTCAGGTTGATTTGGCGCTTAATCTGGACACATTGAACGCGGACGAAACTCTGGGGCCAGGCGCAATCGATCCGGCAGACACCGGCAGCTTCGACTATTCAACCACCCTGACCGTATTTGATTCCTTAGGCGAATCTCACGAGGCCACCATTTATTTCCGTCAAACGGCGGCACTCACCGTAGATGCACGTATGGTTATCGACGGCGAAGACGGCCAAACAACCGCGGTTCAAACCTTAAACTTTAATAGTGATGGCTCGCTGGACGAAACAGCTTCGCCCCAACCCTTTAATTTTGGCGCTTTTACACCCACCAACGGTGCCGATCCCATTGCGTTCAATCTAAATCTGTCCAACACCACCAACCTTTCAGGTAACTCCACCGTCAACGCCATTTCCCAAAATGGCTTTGCTGCGGGAAGGTTAAGTAACATCGATATTGATGAAAGCGGCGTCGTATTTGCACGCTTTAGCAATGGTCAATCAGAGCCCCTAGGGCGCATTGCGCTGGCAAGATTTCAAAACCCTCAAGGATTGCGGGCTGTGGGTGACACATCCTGGGTTGAGTCATTTGCCTCAGGCCAAGCCATTCTTGGCGAACCCGGAGGGGCCGGCCTGGGTTCCATTCAGGGCGGCAGCGTAGAAACGTCCAACGTCAACATCTCAGAGGAACTGGTTAATTTGATCAGCGCCCAAAGAAACTTCCAAGCCAACGCCCAGGTCATCAGCACCGCTGATGAACTCAACCAAACGCTGCTGAACATCCGTTAATGGATCGCTCGGTTTACATCGCTATGGGGGGTGCCCGTGATGCTATGCGTCTACACGCCACCCAAGCCCACAACCTGGCAAACAGCCAAACTGTTGGCTTTCGGGCGGACCTATCAAAGGCCGAAAGCCAGCCGTTAACAGGGCCTGGTTTTGCAGACCGAGTGCACGCCACCCAAACCGGCGAACGCATGCCGGACCTTAGACCCGGCCCCGTCAATCAAACCGGGCGTGATTTGGATATCGCGATCGCGGGTGAGGGTTTCCTCATGGTCCAAGGAAACGATGGCGCGGAGGTGTTCAGTCGAGCCGGCAATCTACGCGTTGATGGAGGCGGCATGCTGGTCGACCACGCAAATAGGCCAGTGTTAGGAAATTCAGGCCCTGTGGTGTTGCCGCCCTACGAAAAACTCGAAATCGCCAGGGACGGCAGCATTTCCATCCGTCCGGCGGGTGAAACTGACGGCCCGTTAAATATCGTTGATCGACTGCGCCTAAGTCGACCCAATCCAGAGGATTTGGTTAAAACCGCCGACGGCACAATTCGTCAACGCAGCGGCGCACCGGCTTTGCCCAACGCTTCCGTGGTCGTCACCACCGGCGCGCTGGAGTCTAGCAATGTGGAACCCGTTGGCGCCTTGGTTCAGATGATTGAACTACAACGCCAGTTCGAAATGCACATCAAATTTATCGAAAACAGCGAAGAAAACGATCGCGCCGCCACCCGTTTGCTCAGCATGCGTTAACGGGAAAGGAGAACAACTGAATGAATCACGCTCTATGGATCGCCAAAACCGGGCTTGAGGCTCAGCAGACACGCTTGGCTGTGCAGTCAAACAATTTAGCAAACGCTAACACCACAGGGTTTAAGCGCGCTCGGGCAGTGTTTGAGGACCTGGTCTATCAAAATATTCGGCAGGTCGGTGCCCAGTCATCGGAAAGCACACTGCTTCCCTCAGGCCTGTCATTGGGCACTGGCGTGCGCACCGTGGCCACAGAAAAACTGTTCAGCCAGGGCAATCTTGTGCAAACAGGCAATGCGCTCGACGTTGCCGTTCAGGGCCGTGGCTTTCTTCAGATTTTGCTCCCCGACGGCGCTCAGGCATACACCCGGGATGGCTCTTTGCAAGTGGATGCTGATGGCCAACTGGTTACCTCCAGTGGCTATCCCGTTCAGCCGGCCATCACAGTGCCCCAGGGCGCAGAATCCGTCACCATCGCTCCTGATGGAACCGTTACGGTCAAAGTTGCCGGCCAGGATGCCGCCACCCAAGTGGGCACTCTACAGCTGGCAGACTTTGTAAACCCTACGGGGCTTCAAGCGGCCGGCCAAAATCTGTTTCGGGAATCGGCCGCCAGCGGTACTCCGCAAACGGGGAACCCAGCACAAAATGGACTAGGCGCTTTGCTTCAGGGTTCATTGGAAACCTCTAACGTTAACTCGGTAGAAGAGTTGATTGGTCTGATCGAAACCCAGCGGGCCTACGAGATGAACTCTAGAGCCATCGCCACTGCTGACCAGATGCTTGAATACGTCAATAACAACCTATGATGAATACTATTACCCCCGCCAAATCGGCACTCTTCCTTGGTCTAATGGCCACCTTATTGTCTGCCTGCGCAAGCAAGCCACAGCAAGTGCCACCCACACTGCCTGTCATGCCGCCCCTTAGTGCCCCACAACAACCGTCGGTTCAGGGTGCGATCTACAATTCAGCGCCGCGGTTAGTTCTTTTCGAGGACGTCAGGGCGCGCCATGTGGGGGACGTAATCACGGTGGTGTTAACCGAGCAAACGAACGCAAGCAAGAGCGCTAGCACCGCCACAGATCGAGAAACCTCATTCGAGCTGTCTCCAGGCCCTCTGTTTGGCGCAGATATCTCAGCCAGTCAGCTGGAAAGTGGTCAAGATTTTTCCGGTAACGGCTCCAGTAGCCAAAACAATAGCCTGTCGGGATCACTCACTGTCACTGTGGTTAGCGTTCTAGGCAACGGACTGTTGGCGATCCAGGGTGAAAAATGGCTGACCTTAAATCAGGGTAAAGAGTATCTGCGAATCGCGGGTCATGTTCGAGGCGCTGACGTGCGCCCTGACAACAGTGTGCTATCGACCCAAATTGCCAACGCAACCATTACCTATTCCGGCACAGGGGCACTGCACGAAGCCAATCGTCAAGGCTGGTTGAGCCGCCTGTTCGCCAACGTCCTTTCACCCCTGTGATTCGAGGAAAATGCAAATGAGCGTGTACAAAACCGGCACCGGACAGGGCCGTTGCTTGCCATTGGTTTTGTGCCTTGTCAGCCTACTGGCAAGTTTCCCAATCCATGGGGAGCAGCGCGTAAAAGACCTGGCGAACGTTGCAGGCTTTAGAGAAAACCCTTTAGTGGGTTATGGCCTGGTGGTGGGTTTAGACGGCACAGGCGATCAGACCGTGCAGGCACCGTTCACTGTACAGAGCCTCATTAGTATGTTGAACCAGTTGGGCGTGGTCATTCCCCCAGATACGCCGCTCCAATTGAAAAACATCGCGGCAGTTGCAGTGCATGCGTCGTTGCCGCCATTTGCCAAGCCGGGTCAGTCCATAGACATCACTGTTTCATCCATCGCCAACGCCAACAGTCTGCGCGGCGGTTCCCTGTTGATGACGCCGTTAAAAGGTGCCGATGGCCAGGTTTATGCGATCGCCCAAGGGAGTCTGATTGTCGGTGGTTTTGGAGCGGAAGGCAGCGACGGGTCATCCATCACTTTTAACGTACCCAGTGCCGGGCGAATACCCAGCGGCGCAACGGTTGAGCGTAGCGTCATTGCAGGTCGATTGCCCGGTGCTCCCATCACCCTAAATCTCCATACGCCTGATTTCACGACCGCCGATCGTTTGGTCAGCGCAATTAACCGGCGATTCACCCAACTGCCCGCCAGCGCCGCAGACCCAGGCACCGTCATCGTCCAAGCACCCACCGACCCCACGAGTTATATGCGATTTGCCGCTGAGCTTGAAAACCTCACCCTAACTCCAGGGTCGCCAAAGGCGCGGGTTGTGGTCAATGCCCGCACGGGCACTGTGGTAGTTGGCCAACACGTCAGAGTATTGCCTGCCGCGATCACTCATGGAGGACTGACGGTGACCATCGCCGAGTCACCGCAGGTTGTGCAACCCAATCCGTTGGCTGGCGGCGAAACGACGGTGCAAGCGCAATCTGAGGTCACCATCACCGAAACCGAAAGTCGCATGTTCCTGATTAAGCCGGGAGCTGCACTTAGCGATATCGTTGAAGCCATCAACCAAGTGGGAGCGGCGCCGGGTGATGTGGTGGCAATTTTGGAAGCATTGCGGCAGGCCGGCGCCCTGAAAGCCCATTTCACGGTAATCTGATGATGGAACTTCCCTCCCCTGCGTCTTCCCCAACCCTGCTTGCATCCCAGCAGCCAAACAGCGAAGACAATAAAGAGCAGCTCAGGTTACAGAAGGCTGCCGAAGGTTTTGAGGGCGCGTTTCTCAAGCTACTGCTCAAATCGATGCGCGACACGATCCCTGAGGGCGGAATTTTCGATCGCCAGCAAATGGCCGCCTTTGAAGAAATGCGAGACGGAGCTTTGGCTGACTCATTGGCAAACCGTGGCGCAACCGGCATTGCCCAAATGGTGGTGCGTCAGCTCGGCGGCGAAGGCGTATCGCCACAACCGCTAAACACAGCCATTAGCCACAACCGCCCCCCTCAACCCGCGGCACCGGCAGCATTAGGTCAATCCAGGGAAAGTGCTTCCCAAACAGCTAAACAGCGTGCGTTTATCGATCAACTGTTGCCTGCCGCTCGGCGTGCCGCCAAAGCCTTAGGCATCGACGCCACAGTGATTGTGGCTCAGGCAGCGTTGGAAACTGGCTGGGGCCAACACATCCCCAAAACTGCCGACGGAAGTTCAAGCAATAACCTTTTTGGGGTCAAAGCGGATAATCGTTGGCAGGGCAATGTCACCGAACAGGAAACCACCGAGTTTCTCGGCGGTCGGCTGCGCAAGGTTGTGGCCCAATTTCGCGCTTATGGCAGTGCCGCTGACAGCGTGAGCGACTACGTTCGACTGATCAGTAGCTCGAAACGGTACGCACCTGCGCTGAACGCCGAATCCGCGGCCCAATACCTTAACGCGCTTGAAGACGGCGGCTACGCCACCGACCCCAACTACGCAGAAAAAATTCAGGCCATTATCAACAGTCCTGAAATGAGCACATCCCATGGCCATTGAAAATATCGGTTTATCCGCCTTAGCCGCATTTCAGCGAGCTCTGTCGGTAACTGCTAATAACATCACAAACGCTAATACGCCGGGCTACAGCCGGCGCTCAGTAATTTTCGGCAATGTTCCGGGCAATCTAAGTCCAGTGGGTCGTCTAGGTGGCGGGGTGGAAATCACCGCAGTGCGGCGCAGTTTTGACGCCCTGGCCTTCAATCAGCTTCAACAGTCCACCAGCAATTTCCACCAGACCCAGGTACGCAGTGAGCTTTCCTTGTTGATCGACGGGTTTCTGGGCAGCGATGGGTTTGACCTTAGCACGCCAATTAACGCCTATTCTTCCGCCTGGCAGGACCTGTCAACCGATCCAACCTCATTGGCTGCTCGCACAGCGGTCCTGAGCGCCACTGGCTCGGTTGCCGATCGCTTTAATGTACTGGATCTGCGCCTTAATGATGTTCGGGATGATCTGGGCAATCGCATCGAAGGGTATGCCAGAGAAATAAACGGCTTGAGCGCTACCATCGCCGACCTCAACGGGCGCATCAATAATCAGCAACAATCCGGCCAAGGGCCCAACGATCTGCTTGATTTGCGCAACCAGGCAGTTCTTGAGCTATCAGAGTACTTGGACGTGCAGATCATCGAAGATGGTCCGTCACTGAACATCACCTTAACAGACGGCACTGCCGTAGTGACCGGTGTGAACGCAAACCCAATCACAGTCGGTCGTTCAAGTTTTGACCCTAGAGATATCCAACTGAGCATCAGTGCCGGGGCCGGTAATTCACTCCTCACAGGGTCAAATTCCGGCGGCCTCTTGGGCGGCGCATTGTCATTTATTGACAACGTACTTAACCCAACCCAAAACGAATTGGGTCGTGTGGCATTGGGACTTGCCTTTGCCACCAATGACCAACACCAGCGAGGACTTGATCTAAACGGCAATCTTGGCCAGACATTACTGACTCAAAGCGAACCTCAGGTATTCCCCTCTTCTAACAACAGCAATCTTCTCAGCGATACTACTGGGGCCACCATTGAGGACGTCAGTCAGCTCAGCGCCGATGACTATGAATTGAGATTTGACGGCAGCAACTGGTCATTAACCAATATAACTACCGGGGCCTTGGTCCCATTAACCCCGGATGGCGCCGACTTTTTAGCAGAAGGTATGCGCTTTAGCCTTGACCCAGGTGCTGCGGCCGGTGACAGCTATCTGATCCGCCCTACTCGCTTAGGTGCCAGCGGTCTGAGTCTAGCCATCACCGACCCCAATCAACTGGCAGCCGCATCTGCCCTGAACACCAGTCCGGCGCCGGATAATTTGGGTAGTGGCCAAATATCTCAAGCTCAGGTGACGGACCCCAGCAATCCAGCGCTGCTAACCGATGTGGACATTGTTTTTACCAGTGCAACCACGTTTTCCGTCAATGGCGGGCCCGATATCCCTTACACCCCAGGTGATGAGATCAACCTAAATGGTTTTCAAATCACCATGAGCGGAACCCCCTCCAGCGGCGATACATTCCGGGTACGCAACAACGTTGGCAGCATCGGTGACGGCGCAAACGCTGGCCTGCTGGGCACCATAGAACGATTAGATACCTTGGAAGGACAGAGCCTGTCGGTTCTGGACGCCTATCAACAATTGGTCGCCAGGGTTGGCGTTCAGGCCAACACGCTGAGCACCGCAACCACGGTTCAAGGCAATTTGTTAGCCGATGCCCAAGCGCGACAAAGCAATATTAGTGGAGTAAATCTGGATGAGGAGGCCGTCAAATTGCAGCAATATCAACAAGCTTACGCAGCCGCTGCCGAGGTGTTCTCTGTCGCAAACGAGCTGTTTGACACGCTGATCAGGTCGGTCCGATGAATCGCATTTCAAGCGCTCAATTGTTTGGAAACACCCTAGGAAACATCTCATCGGGACAAGCTAGACTTGCCCAATTGCAGCGCTCCATCGCCAGTGGCCGGCAAGTCAACACCGCGGCCGACGATCCGGTAGGCGCAGGTCGATTGATCGAACTGAACGCATTAACCACACGGATCACTCAATACAATCGTAACGCCGATGCGGCAGAAGCGCGTTTAACCACAACGGAAAACTCCTTAGTCGCGATATCCGATGCGCTAAATCGGGTTAGGGAAATTGCCCTTTCGTCGGTAAACGGGATTCATGACAGTGGCAATCTGGACACCTTTGGACAGCAAATTCGCAGCCAACTTGACGCCATCGTGGCACTGTCGAACCAGGCAGACGCCAACGGCGAATATCTATTTTCCGGCACTGCCTCCGGCACCTTACCCTTTACCTTGTCGGGGTCATTAGACTACCAATATTTTGGCAATAGCCAGTCACGCAGCGTGGCCATTTCCGACAATCAGTCAGTTGCCCTGGGATTACCCGGCGACGGCATTTTTTTCAACATCCCCACAGGCAACGGACGCTTCCAAGTGATTGACAGTCCAACAAACACCGGCTCTGGCGTTGTGGGTGACAGCAGCATTTCAGACCCTTCACTATGGGTGCCCGATGACTACGTTTTACGCTTCACCGATCCCGAAAATTGGGAGGTGAGGGACAGTGGCGGCGCGCTGGTGGAGACAGGAACCTACTCTGAGCCCGGAACCATTAGCTTTCTGGGTGCTGATGTGTCATTGATTGGCACACCCCAAGCCGGCGACCAATTCGACATCCAGGCCAACCGTCTTCAGGACGTCTTTACCACCCTAGCCGATTTAAGCGCCGCTCTCAGCGGCGAAACGCCGTTATCCGATAGCGCCAGAGCAAACCTTCTCAATCGCTCCTTAAACAACATCGACAATGCCCTTACGGTGAATCAAGATTCACGGGCCACTGTCGGGGTACGTTTGTCCAGCATAGACGCCTATCGAGACCTCAATGAACGAGATGTCATTCAAGCCCAGACCCTTCGTTCGCGCATCGAAGATCTAGACTACGCAGCGGCAATTAGTGAGTTCGAATACGAAAGCAGCATTTTGGAAGCAGCCCAACAGACCTTTTTATCCATCCAGGGACTCTCACTGTTTCGTCTCCTGTGACCGGTTTCACCCACTCACCTCACGATAACCCCCACAGGGCTAAAGCTTTTCCTAACAGCGCCGTTAATCTCCTTGACCGCGAGCTTCGAGGTCGTTAAGTAAAACGCCCTTGTGGGCTCACAAATTGCTTTTGGAGAACTACGATGCCCCAGATTATTAACACCAATGTTGCGTCACTGAACGCGCAACGAAACTTGAACCAGTCACAGGATGTATTGAACCGCTCCCTGCAGCGACTGTCCACGGGTTTGCGAATCAACAGTGCCCGTGACGACGCCGCCGGCCTCGCCATTTCAGAGCGGTTCACCAGCCAAATTCGCGGCCTGACACAGGCGATACGAAATGCCAATGACGGAATTTCTCTCGCCCAAACCGCTGAAGGCGCGCTAGGTCAAACAACCGAAAACTTGCAGCGAATTCGCGAACTGGCATTGCAATCAAGCAACGCGACCAACTCATCGGAAGATCGCGCCGCGCTGCAACAAGAAGTCAATGCGCTGCAAGCGGAGATCAATCGAGTGGCTGATACCACCCGATTTAACGGCCAGGTTATTCTGGATGGCAACTTCAACCAACAGTTCTTTCAGGTTGGGGCCAATGTCAACGAGGTGATTGGTGTCACTATTCGCGGCACTAGCGCAACAGACCTTTCCAACAATGCACTGACCGCCTCAAGCAACACTACCGCCAACCAAGGAACCGGCGCGGTCACAGCGGCCAACGCGGCATTACCGGCCAACAACACCATTGCCGCCCAGACGCTCACGTTTAACACCAGCTCGGGCGCCCAAACCCTGGCAGTCACCCAAGGCCAAACCGCCTCGGACATTGCCGCATCGGTCAACGGAAACTCGGGGCCAACCGGGGTAACGGCGACCGCCACCAACTCCGCCACATTGAGTGGGCTGACATTGGCTGGCGTCGTCACCTTTCAGCTGGGCTCAAGCGGAGACGCTACAACAACCGTCTCTGCCAATGTCACCAATGCATCGGATCTCACCAATTTGGCAGAAGCCATTAACGATGCTAGCGGCAGTACCGGCATATCGGCAGAGCTTACCAACAACAATGCATCCATTACCCTGACCGATTCCAACGGAGACGATATCGAAATCTCCGACTTCACCTCCTCCACCGCACTGACGGAACTGACCGTGACAGGCGCTGGCAACGCTACGGGTACCGATCTGGTCACTGGCGCGGCCGATAGCACTCGAGTGAGCGGTACAGTGACCTTCAACTCAGCGGAGAACTTCTCGGTCCAGTCCAGCGTGGCTGAAACCGCAGGTAGCCTCATCAACGTTGCGGCAAACACCGCAGTGGCCTCAACGGCATCATCGGTTGCCGACGTGGATATCAGCACCGTGAGTGGCGCCCAGGATGCTCTAGCCATCGTGGATTCGGCCCTCCAGGGAATCTCTTCCGAGCGTGCCAGTTTGGGTGCGGTGCAAAACCGGTTTGAGTCAGCCATTACCAACCTTGCCAGCACGGTTGAAAATGCCAGCGCTGCCAGAAGCCGAATTCGAGACGCAGATTTTGCTTCGGAGACTGCGGAATTGACCCGGGCACAGATTCTCCAGCAGGCAGGTTTGTCTATTCTCAGTCAGGCCAACGCGAGTCCGCAGAGCGTACTCGCTCTACTCCAGTAAAACGTTCCACACCAGCTACCCGGTCGAAACTTGGCCGGGTAGCCCATTAACTGGTATACGCGATGCAGATATCTAACGACGATATTTCCAAGCTCGTTTCTCAGTCCTTAAGCTCGGAGTCGGGCCAAGGTCCAGGGTCTGAAAAGGATGCCCTAAGCCGGTCCAACAAAAGTCCAGGGGATACCCCGGAAACAACATCGCCGCCGCCAACGGAAACGTTGTTTGCTGCCGTTGAGAATCTAAACCAGGTATTAAGACAGCAGCAACACAGCGTGAGATTAAAAGCCAGTGAATTTGCCGAAACGGCAGTGATCGAAATCGTCGATAAAGAAACCAACACGGTAATTCGCCAGATTCCAAACGAATCCACCGTAAAACTGGCCGAGTACTGGTCGCAAAATGGACTTCTTGCTGACGATAGTCTTATCAGCCTCTCAGTGGATGAAACGGCATGACCCTTGCATTGATATTCGTCATTAACCGTTTAGGTCAAAAGGTAGCCATTTCACCTCTTGACCGTTCGGCGAATTTGCAACGGAGCTCACCATGATTTCATCTTTAGGTATCGGTTCAGGCATAGACTTGCAAGGCTTGTTGGACCAACTAGTTGCGGCAGAGCGAGTGCCCACTGAACAACGCCTCGCCGTGCGGGAAGCGGGTTTACAATCCCAGTTTTCAGCCTTCGGCAACCTTACCTCCGCAGTCCAGACGGTTCGCGACGCGGCGGAAAAACTGGCCAATTTGACAGCACAACGATCTGCCCGGGTGTCCGGCGCCATTGAGGCAGT
>CAZLJY010000112.1:145-16048 GCA_964559945.1 uncultured Gammaproteobacteria bacterium
GCTCAGGTTCCGGCTCAGGTTCCGGCTCAGGTTCCGGCTCAGGTTCCGGCTCAGGTTCCGGCTCAGGCTCAGGCTCAGGTTCTGGCTCAGGTTCTGGTTCAGGTTCTGGCTCAGGTTCAGGTTCAGGTTCTGGCTCAGGTTCTGGCTCAGGTTCTGGCTCAGGCTCTGGCTCAGGCTCTGGCTCAGGCTCTGGCTCAGGCTCAGGCTCAGGCTCAGGCTCTGGCTCAGGCTCAGGCTCTGGCTCAGGCTCAGGCTCTGGCTCTGGCTCTGGCACTGGCACTGGCTCAATTTCGGATTCCGGTTGGGACATCAGCGCATCGTCTGAGGGCTTGGTGGACACCGTGCAGTCTTCGCCGTCAGCTGAGCTCGTTTCCGCGGCGTCGCTGTTGGATGTACGGCTTTCTGGCGATTCTATGGTGTCCGATGACTCTTCAGGTGTCGATGGCACAGAGATGGCCGGCATGACGATGGTAGCTGCTTCCAACTGCGTTCTGCTGCTAGGTTGACCCTGGCGTGCCGCCCATTCACGATCATCATCTGTCTCAAATTGTTTAAGGTCGATGACGTTTTCCGACAAAGATTCTGGGTTTTTGCTGGTTTTTGGTTCCTGCAGGGGTGGCGGGGTAGATCGGGTTCCCAGGGCGTCGGCAATACGCCAGCGACCCGCAGCGCCTGCAAGGTCCCCGGCTTTCTTACCCTCCCGGTTACTCACGTCAGGCTCAGCACCC
This sequence comes from uncultured Gammaproteobacteria bacterium, assembly GCA_964559945.1. Taxonomy (GTDB): domain Bacteria; phylum Pseudomonadota; class Gammaproteobacteria; order Xanthomonadales; family SZUA-38; genus JANQOZ01. Next base: position 874 of record CAZLJY010000112.1, read on the forward strand.
ATGGCCATTAGCAAGCGGATGGTCTCTGCATCAGCTCGGGTAGAGCTTACTGCCACCAAAATGGCCGTGCGGCCTGGCTTGTCTCTGTGCTCTGTTTCAGGATTCCACAAAACCAGTCGCTCCAGCACCTCATTGGCACCGGACCGAGCGGCTTCCATCAAGGCATTGTTGCCAAAGTCATCCCGCGCGTTGACATCAGCACCAGCCTTAAGCAATGCCTCGGCAACTTGGCCGTTGCCCCGCAAGGCGGCTCCCATTAACGCTGTGCGTCCCAGTTTGCCTCGATGGTTAACGTTGGCACCATGGCGCAAAAGAATGTCTACGATGGCCGTGTCGTCTTTGCTATTGAGCGCTGCTTCAGCCAGCGGCGCAGCGCCCCGCTCAGGATTTACCTCAACGTCATGATTTAGCAGTAAGTCGATAGCGGGCAGCATCGCGGCGCCTGCCGCCGTGGCCAGAGGGGTTTTGCCGGCCCGGTTTTCCAGGTTGAGGTTAGCTCTTTGGGTTGATAGCAACCCTAAAATCTGTGTGTCACCCAGTTGTGCGGCGAAATGGGCCGCACAATCGCCGCTGGGCGAGACGGCATCGACATCCACGCCCTGTTCAAGTAGCCACTTGGCGATTTGAAGTCGCTCGCTAGCATTACCGGCAACCGACGCAACCAGAAGAGGGATGTTCTGAGGATCCTGCAACGCTGCGCTATCGCGGGCGGCTAGTTGTTTTAGCTCCCGCAGATTGCCGTCAAATGCCGCGCGTGCTAACGGAGTCTGAAGGTCGCTACGAACCAGTAGAGGCACATTCCGAATCATGCAAACGAAAAAGTTACCAGACGATGCTGTTCAGCGGCAGATAGTACCCGATTTTGCGTTAGAAAATCAGAAGTTAGATCACTATGATAATGGCTTTGATAGTCAAGCAATTTTTCATGAAGCCAGAACCCACGATTACACCCCCCAAACCTGCACCGTCGCGCTGGCAGTTGCTTGCCGATGTTTTGCGCTTTCAGGCTAAGCTTTTCGTGGATGGATTGCGGGATCTTTTGATGAGCCCAATCAGTCTGTTAGCAGCGCTATACGGCCTGCTTTTGGAGCCCGAGAACCCCAGGCGTCAGTTTGATCAGGTACTGAACTTCGGCCGCAAAACCGAGGCTTGGATTAATCTATTCGGGCGCCAGTCCAATGAATCAGGGCTTGATGATATGTTTGCCAGCCTCGAGGACCGAATGCGCCAACAGGTGGATCAAGGGGGAATGACGGCTGCCGCCAAGCAGAAAATTGATCAATCACTGGATCGACTGCACCAACGAGTCGCGGGGGTTGAACAGGGTTCTGAGGGGGCTAACACCTCTGATGAAGTCGACCAGGACAAAAACTGAAGATCACGCAGCCGTGTCAGGCGCTGAAGGTCATAGGCAACGGTTGAGTCAACAAATTTCGCGCATCACTTGGGTCCAGAGGTTTTCCGATCAAATAGCCCTGAGCTAAGTGACAGCCCAGGGAACTCACGAAGTCAAGTTCTGAAACAGTCTCAATACCCTCTACCACTACCTTGAGTTTCAGTGCTCGCATCAAGGTGACGATGCCTCGCAGCAATTCGCGGCTGCGAGGTTCAGTGTCCAGTGGTCGGACAAATGCTTGATCGATTTTGGCGTAGTCCACATCGAGCTGATAGAGCGTTGCTAGGGACGAATAGCCGGTACCGAAATCGTCCAGGGAAACTTGGAATCCTAACGCGTGAGCGTTATCGATCCAGACATCGGTTTCCTGCATGTCCACAGCTAAGCTTTCGGTGATTTCGAGTTTGATATCGGCCCGGCTCAGTCCGTAACGTTCGGTAATTTCTGCGGCCTGAACAATGAAATTTGGGTCAGAGATTTGTTTTGCTGAGACATTGATGCTCATGAACAATTCTCCCGTGCCGTATCCGCTGGCCTGCTGAAAACCAGCCAGTTGCCGGCAGGCGGTATCAAACACATAGAGCCCAACGGGCACAATCAGCGAGGTTTCCTCCGCTAACGTAATAAACAATCCTGGGGAAATATTCCCTCGTTTCGGGTGATCCCAGCGCGTCAAAGCCTCAAACCCGGCAACTCGGCGTTGTTCACAATCCAGCAATGGCTGGTAGTAGACTCGTAGCTGTTGTTTTTCCAGCGAATCTTTGAGTTCAGATTCCAGGCGAATTTTGTCGATGCCGTGGCGGATGTACTCCCCCACAACGTCTTCGGAAATCAGCTCATCTGGGCCCGCCAGCAAACCGCCTTCACCTTTGACTTTGTTCAAGCCGCTGCGGTATCGATCAAGGAGAATTTTGATCAATAACTTCAACACGGGATCAGCCTGGGAAATTCGGTCAGTCAGTTGGTCCCGGGTCACTACCATCAGGTGGGTTTCGCCACTTGCGGTGGCTGTGGCGGTGCGCGGCGCACTGTCAATCACGCCCATTTCGCCAACGATTTCACCAGGCTTCAGCTGAGTCAGCACCACTCGCTGGCCCTCGGAGTTAGTGGAGATCTCCAGTTCGCCTTCTTCGATGATATAAGCGCAGTCGGCATGCTCACCTTCGCGAAAGAGAGTCTCGCCGTCGCAAAGCCGTCGAGTGCTGCGGTGAAGCTGTTGCTTGGACACGCCAAACGCCCCCTGAACGTCAGTTGCCGCCATTTCCTGTTGACCGATTGTGCGGTGTTAGGAAAATCGGCGACGTATCGAAGATCGATTAGGTTCATGATACGCCAATCTTCGTTAGGCTGCCTTCTAAGGCCGATCGTCATCGGCTTTCGCGAAATCAAGACTCAGTCGTGTAGTTCTTGCCATTCCAACGCAATAGAACTTTGCGGCCGCCGGATCTGCAGGGTAGGTCCCAAAAGCCGGAAGAAAAAAAACTGCCATAGTGGTCGGGGCGGCAACTGATGTTGGCTTCACTCATCTGCCAGCCATCGCCCCTATGGCTTATCACCCGTAGCGGGGAATCGGGAACAAATACATCATAACGACCAGCGGCTGGCGCTACTAAAATCTCCAAGCGCTGATCACGATTGAGATCAGCCAGGGCGACTTGAATCTGGTAATGGGCTTGAGAGACCTGTTGCTCAAGGACGGCGCCAGCCCAGTCTGGAATGCGCCCGGGCGGCTGCCAATATAACGGTTGGCCAGGCCCATAGCTGGTCACGGGGTCTGATCGATAGCGCAGCAGTGTACTGGCGGCAGCAGAGCTAAGCACAACGAGGGAGACCATGATCGTAAAGAACCAGGCCCGGCGGGTTCGGTTTTGACGCTTCCGAAAACGAATGGATCGAGATTTCATAGCGCCACTGTGGCCTGCCTATGTGGCCATGAGGTGGCGGACAAAGGGCGTCTATAGGGTTGTGCCAGACAAACTTTGACCCAAGGTTTGTTTAATGCCTGTGTACAAATTCCAGCCTCAGTTGACGCCAAAGACCAAACTCGGCGGTATTTTCGCCGCTGTAGTTGGGCTTGGTGTCGGTGCATTAATGCTATTTGTTGGTGTATTTGTTGGCGTGGCTTTGCTCGCCATTGGTGCGGTTTTTGTGCTGGGTTTAAAACTGCGACTTTGGTGGCAGGGGCGATTCAGGGGCAACAGTTCGCCCCAATCTGGCTTTGAACCTGATGCGGCGTCATCCCGCAGGTCGTCGGGGGTTAGATCGGGGGACGTTCTTGAGGGGGAATACGAGGTGGTGAAAAAACCTGGCGATCAGCCGTAAAGCCAGTTAATCGCTGTCAGGGAGACGCCGAGGAAAACCAGCGTCATCAGCCCGCCAGTTTTCAGAAAATCGCTGACCCGGTAACCTCCCGGCCCCATGATCAGTGCGCTGACCTGATGGGTGGGGATCAGGAAGGCGTTGGAGGCCGAGATTGCGACGATCAGGGCAAAAACCGCTGGGTCGGCACCGACGGCCAAGGCGACGTTGATGGCCAGGGGAACTAGTAACGCCGTGGCCCCCACATTCGACATCACCAATGTAAAAAAAGTGGTTAGGGTTGCCAGCAGTAGTTGTAAAACCAGTATCGGGACCTCGCCAAGGAAGTTCAACGCGACCTGTGCGATCCATGCCGCAGTGCCAGTGGTATCCATCGCTAGTCCAAGCGGGATCAGGCTGGCCAGGAGAAACACGGTTTTCCAGCTGACCGCGGCGTAGGCTTCGTCCATGCTGATTACCCGCGTCAATACCATTCCCACGGCGCCGACTAACAGACAAATGGACAGGCGAAAGGAGGAAAATACGATCATTCCCATCGCCAGTAGAAAGAAGGCTAGAGCCCAGCCCACTTTGTGAGGCCGCTGTTCTTCTTTAGGCAGGTCTGTCACAACCACAAAGTCTCGCTCGCCGCTGGCCCGCCCCAGGTCCCTCCAGGTGCCATGCATGATCAGGGTGTCACCAACCTGAAGTGGCAGGCTACGTAACCCTTGTCTCAGAACATCATCGGCCCGCTGCAGCGCCAGTACGCTGAAACCATACGCCTTGCGAAAGCGCACCTCTGAAACCGTTTTCCCGACCAGCGGTGAGCCCGGGGTAATCACACTTTCGGCAATGCCGGCCCGAGAGGGGTTCAACAGCGCACCGAAGCTGGTTAGCCGCGGTTGGACAAGCATGTCGTTGCCATTGGCAAAACGATTGATCTGCTCACGTTCACCCATTGCCCCTAACACTGTGCCGACCCAAATCATTTCTTCTGAGGCGGGCGCTAGGTGACGGTCATCGCCGTTACGTATGGCGACCAACGAAGGAGCGCCTTCAAGTTGTTCGGCCTCGCCGATAGTCAGTCCCACCAAGGGGCTTTCTGAGGTAACCAATAGCTCGTACACGTCGCCTTTGACGCCATAAAGTTTGGCGAAGTAGCTGCGCGTCCTACCCGGCCGGCTTTTTTCCAAGGTTTGGGTTTTTGGCAGCAAAAAACGACCAAATAGTAAGAAAAACACCAGTCCAGATGCCAGTAACATCAGGCCAATAGGGGTGACCGAAAACAGGTGAAAAGAGGTCACCGTATCTGCGCCCGGGGGCAGGTTTCGATTAGAGTTTTGGATAAGGTCGTTGAGCAAAATCAGTGGTGAGGATCCGACCATCGTGAGCGTGCCGCCCAAGATGGCGCAAAACCCCATGGGCATCAGCAATCGACTCAGACTGATTTGGCTGCGACTGGCGATGCGACTGATAACTGGCAGAAACAACGCAGTCGCGCCGACGTTCTGCATGAAGCCGGAGATAACACCCACGGTGCCAGAGACCAGCGGAATGATTCGTGCCTCTGTCCGGCCACCCATTTTTAAGATGACGCTGGCGACCACAGCCATCACCCCTGTTCGATCCAGTCCGGCACCAATAATCATGACGGCAATGATGGAAATCACCGCATTACTGGCGAAACCCGCAAACAACTGGTCCGGTGGCAGCAGACCGAGCAGTCCAACGGCCACCATGGCGCAAAGGGCCACCACATCCACTCGCAGCAATTCCAGAACAAACAGAATGACGGTGACACCCAGGACTGCCAAAACCTGGATCATCTCCGTGGTGAGGACCAGTTCGTTACCCATGCAACGCAAAGCAATGTGCAGGGCCGACCATTAGCATCGCCGGTAAATCAGGTCGGTAACCTGGTGGCCAAGCTTCAGACCTCGTCGCTCAAATCGGGTTTCGATTCTCCAATCTGGCCTGGGTGAGGATTTGCCGGGACCGGCAATATTGACAAATTGGGTGCTTTCTTCCAGTACGCAAACCATGTGGTCGGCGTAAGGCTGCCAATCTGTAGCCAGATGAAACAGCCCTTGAGGCTTCAATACGCGGGCAATCTGGCGAACAAATTCGGGCTGGACTATGCGTCGTTTGTGGTGCCGTTTCTTATGCCATGGATCTGGAAAATAGAGTCTGACTCCACCAAGGCTGGCATCAGCCACGTTGTTTTCCAGAAGTTCACAGGCATCCTGGCAGATCAGCTGCACATTGTTCAGTTGGTGGCGTTGTATTTCGATGATGGCCGCGCCAACGCCGGGGCGGTGCACTTCTACACCGACAAATGGCGTCGCTGGGTCCTGGGCGGCCATCGCTACCAGGGCATCGCCGTTGCCGATGCCTATTTCTACTATTGGCGCACCATCGCCCGAGACCAGGTTGTGCAGCCATTCGCCGGCTTTGGGGTTGAGGCCGAAACGCCCCCAACTGTCCTGCAGGGCTTTTTCTTGAGCCTCGGTGGTCCGCCCGCGCAAAACAAAGCTGCGCACGCTGCGCCGACCCGGGTTTTCATCAGCCGAGGTGGGGCTTTCACTGTGTTGTTGAGCCTTGGTCATGGACAATCGGTAGCAGTTCAGTGGCTATTGTAACCGTCGCAGCACGGCCATAAAGGTCTATCAGCATGTAAAGGTCTAAGTGCGGGTTGAAAAATCCTCAGTCGGCTCGATTCTGCCTTTAACCATCCCTCAAAATGGCAATCTGCAGATCGGCCAACGTTGCTTTTCCCTTGATGTTCGGTGTTCTTGGCAATGGACTGGGATCTTTTCAACATGCAGCTAGGCTACAATGACCCAGAAGAAAGGATCCCCAATAGTGCTGAACAAACTGGATATCACTCGTAACTGGCTTCCTCGCTATACCTCCATGCCGCTGGAAAAATTCGGCCGCTGGATTCTCCTCACCAACTTCAATAATTACGTCACGACCTTTTGTGAACGGTTCGGCTGCGAGCTTTATGGCGAGGGCAGGCCGATGCAGGCGGCTACCAATAGTGATGGTTTGACGATCATCAATTTTGGTATGGGTTCGCCGAATGCCGCGACCATGATGGATTTACTCACGGCGGTTGAACCTGAAGGAGTGCTGTTTCTTGGCAAATGTGGTGGCTTGAAGAAATCCACCGAAATTGGCAATTTCATTCTGCCCATTGCGGCGATTCGGGGTGAAGGCACCAGCGACGATTACTTAGATCCCATGGTGCCGGCGCTACCGTCATTCAAACTACATAAGTTCGTCTCTGACAAACTGCAGGCTCACGGTCTTGAATACCGCACGGGTGTGATCTACACAACCAACCGGCGAGTCTGGGAGCACGACGAGGCCTTTCATGAGCGATTGCGTCAAATGACCTGTATTGGCATCGACATGGAAACGGCCACTCTGTTTATCGTTGGCCACAAGAACCAGATTTCCCGAGGCGCGTTGTTGTTGGTGTCGGATGTGCCGACCACGCCGGACGGAGTAAAGACGGAGGAGTCGGACAAGGCAGTGACTCAAAACTGGGTTGATCTGCACCTTAATTTGGGTATTGAATCAATGACGGACATTGGTAAGGCTGGCGAGCGCATTAAGCACTTCCAGTATTGATGGGTTAGGCGTGAAGCGCACAATCTGCGCGGGTGTAGTTCAATGGTAGAACCTCAGCTTCCCAAGCTGATGACGTGGGTTCGATTCCCATCACCCGCTCCAAACTCATTTGTTGCAGTGCTTAAAAGAAACTCGGGACCGACACCAGGTGTCGATCCCGAGCTTTGCAGTTAGCCGGCGCTTGCCGGTGATGGGTCATTGCCGGTGGCACCTGAGACTTCTTGCCAAGCAGCCTGCAGGGCTTCGAGGCGAGAAGGGTGGGTGGTGTCTCCGGGTATGCAGTGATCAGCTTTCAATGCGGACAGAGTGTTTTTCACCGTGTCGCTCATGCCAGTGATATACAGCGTCTTGTGCGCGGCCTTTGAATCGCAGGCAATGGTCTCAACGGCTCGAGCAGCGGAAACGTCCATAAAAGGCACTCGGGAGAAGTCCAGCACGATCGCTGCTGTGTGGTCTCTCACTCGCTCACGAACCTGATGTCCCAGGTCGGCGGCAGCACCAAAACTGAGAGGGCCGCCGAAATCGAACAGCGTGATTTTACCTTTTGCTTTGTCCAGTATTGCCTGTTCTTCGACTGTGGTAATTTCGTCTGTGTCGCCCTTAAATGAGGCTAGCTGCTGATCAGCCATTCGCTTCACAAAAGCCAATGCAGCCATCACCACACCCACTGCTACGGCAGTGATTAAGTCAACAAATACCGTGAGTCCCAACACCATGACCATCAGGGCTAGGTCCCAGCGTGGTCCTTGGTGGGCGCGTTTCAGGTAGCTGACATCAATAATGTCATAGCCCACTTTGATCAAAATTCCCGCCAATACTGCATGGGGGATTTGCGATGCCAGGGGTGACAGGCTTAGAACGATGGCCAGCAGCACAACCGAATGCAACATACCCGACAGACGGGTGAAGCCTCCGGTACGGATGTTGACCACCGTGCGCATGGTGGCGCCGGCACCTGGGATCGCTCCAAAGAATCCAGCAATAGTGTTGCCTACGCCTTGACCTACTAACTCCAAGTCAGAGTTGTGCCTGGTGCGTGTCATGTTATCGGCAACTAATGAGGTCAATAGACTATCAATGGCACCTAGCAAAGCGAGAATGAAAGCGGCTTCCAAAACTATCGCAAAACTATCGCGGCTAAATTCTGGCAAAACGAAGGAAGGCAGGCCGGTTGGGATGTCCCCTAAAATAGGAGCGCCTTTTAGAAACAGGCTTAACACGGTTCCGATAATTAACGCCGCCAGCGCGCCAGGGATGAACTTTCCGAGGGACTTGGGCCAAAAGAAAATCACCACCAAGGTCACCAGACCCACAATCAATGCATTGATGTTTGGGTCCATCACCGCACCAGGGATGGCAACTAGGGCTGGAATAGTGCCGCCGCCGTCAGGTTCGTGGCCGAAAAGTCGCGAAAGCTGCAGCGCAATGATGATGCAGCCAATGCCGCTCATGAATCCCGAAACAACGGGGTAGGGCACTAAACGGATGTACTGACCCAGGCGCAGGACTCCCATGGCTATCTGCAATATCCCCGCCAGTACCACGGCGGCAAATACCAAAGAGATGTTTCCGCTGAGGGACCCGAAAACGCCGGCGAAAACCACCACCATCGGTCCAGTGGGGCCAGACACGTTAGAGCCCGTGCCACCGAGCAGGGAGGCAAAAAATCCAACGATAATGGCGCCCCACAGACCGGCAATCGGGCCTGCGCCCGATGCTTCACCGAAGGCCAAGGCCAGTGGAAGGGCTACAATTCCCGCGGTCAGGCCGCCAAAACCGTCGCCCTTTAAATTGCTGAAATCAAACCAACCTTTGCGATCGGTCTTTAAAGAGTTTGCTGTCATGTTGCTGTCTCTATCAGTGGCGAGCCGTTCAGGCTTCGCAGGAATGATCTACCAATGAAGCAATGGCATCTTTGTAGCGATCGTTTACCGCCGCAAACTGTTGAGTGTCATCATCAAACGCATCAACAGCCCCGGATTTAATGTCGTAGACCCAGCCGTGCAGAGTGAGATCACCTTTCGCCAGGCGCGCAGCAACCGCTGGATGGGTTCGCAAATGTTGCAGTTGTAGCTTCACATTCTCTTTCAGCAGCATATGCATTTGACTTTCATCATCCTCCCCGTCAGCGGTCAGTTTGACGACATCGACGGCCGCCCGGCTATAAGACAACCACTGGCGAACATGCGGTAATGCGTCCAGTCCATCAAGGTTCATAGCACCTTTCATTGCGCCACATTCAGTGTGCCCGCAAACCACAATATGAGGAACTTGCAGTGCGGCGACGGCAAATTCGATGGACGCTGTCATACCGCCGGTGTGGTCGGTATGGGGCGGTACGATATTTCCGGCGTTGCGGCAGATGAACAGTTCACCAGGTTCAGTCTGGGTAATCATCGCCGTCTCAATTCGAGAGTCCGAACAGGTAATAAACAGCGCTTCAGGGGATTGACCCTGCGCTAGCTGTTCAAATAGCGCTTTTTTCTGGGGAAACACTTCATTTTGGAATTTTACAACTCCGGCAGCAAACTTCGGCATAACGGTTTTCCTCTGTCTAAATCGAATGTCAATAAATTATTTTTGTGCGGGGGCGGCCGCCCACAACTTGCGGGCAGTCTTAATTTCTGCGGCGGAAACGGCGTTCATTCGACCCTCAACGAACGCCAGTCCGTCAACGATCCACTCGGCGATTTCCGGCTGGACCAGGTGGTAGTAGTGGTGTCGACCCTCTCGACGTTCGTCAACGACCCGATGGGCGCGCAGTAAACTTAGGTGCTGAGATACGCGCGTTGAGGTTATATCGAGTTCTTCGGCCAGGCTGTTGACGTCTTTCTCCTCGGCTCGAAGCGATTCGATGATGCGCACCCTATCAGGGTGGGCGATAGTCTTAAGCACCTGAGAAAGTTCTTTGGCAACCACGTTACGACTGGGCATGTTCTTAAATCTCTATATCTTCAGGTATTTGAATATATTAAGGCATGAAAGTCTTAATGTCACCAAAAATAGACCGGAATAAGAGAAATTCTTGTGAAGGTGGCCGTCACACTAAGGTTATCGACGGCTTAATGCCGATGTTAACAAACAGTTTCGAACTGCTTAACTCTTTCTTAATGCCAATGTTAGTAACCTGCTCCTGCACTCGCTAACGAAACAACCGGCATTCTTCTGGGATTGGCAGACAGAGTGTAGGTAATCGGGGCAGTAGCTCAAAGGGCTCAAGAATGGAGTTTGGTCAGCACTCCTACTTGAGCCCTTTCTTTTGAACGATCATGATAGGCCTTTTCGGGGCCTGCATTACTAATATTTCTTTTCTCCTGTGTTTCGATATCCGATGGATATCTGACCTGGCAGAACAGCCCAAAAGTGCACATCCAATGAAAATTCTAATAATCGAAGACAATCCAGATATCGCCGCTAACATTGGCGACTATTTAGAGGACCGCAATCACGTTGTTGATTTCGCCGGGGACGGGGTGACGGGTCTGCACCTTGCGGTGGTGAACGAATTTGACGCCATTGTGCTGGATTTGATGTTGCCAGGCATGGATGGCTTAGACGTGTGCCGCAAGCTGCGTGAAGAGGCACGAAAAAACACCCCCATTCTTATGTTGACTGCCCGCGACGCTCTGGAACAGAAATTGGAGGGTTTTCAAACCGGCGCCGACGACTACATGGTAAAGCCCTTCGAATTGCAGGAGCTGGAGGCTCGCCTAGTGGTTCTTGCTCGGCGCGGAAAAGCCGTTGAACCCAGGGTTTTGGTGGTTGGAGACCTTGAATTCAATCTAGACACGCTGACGGTCAATCGGTCTGGCACGGATATTAATCTCAATCCTACGGGGCTTAAGTTACTGCAACGACTCATGGAGGCGTCTCCGCGGGTGGTATCGCGCCATGAACTTGAGCTACGAGTGTGGGGAGAAGAGCTGCCTGACAGCGACAGTTTGCGAGTGCATATTCACAGTCTGAGGGCCGCCATCGACAAACCCTTTGACCAACCATTGATTCAAACTCGACACGGTATCGGATACCGATTAGTCCATCCAGATGCGGTTCAAACGTAAACTACGGGCACGGATTATTGTTTCATTTTTGCTGTTCGGCACCTTGCTGAGCGGCCTATTTGCCCTCACCGCATTGGGCATGCGCCAGTATCTTGAAAACGCTCTGATTGACGAAACACTGGTTCGCGATCTGGATGACCAGCTAGACAAAATACTCCTTGGTGACACCAATGCTGCGGGTTTTTCTTCCCGTTACTACGCTTGGATCGGGCGTAAGAATCTCGCCTTGCAGGCCATGCCTTCAGCCTTGCCTGACGACTCCCAGTTACGCCAGCGAGTTGTTGAGTTAGTCGGTTTGCCGACGGGTATCCATGAGGTTGGGACCGAAAATCGGCGCTACAAGATCGCCGTCAATAAACGACCGGAATTGTGGGGCTATGTGGTCTACGACACCACCCCCGACCCACGAGAGAACTTTCTGCTGTTCGGGTTTCTCGGTGGGGCTGCGGTGGCCTTTTCGCTGCTCATGTTGGTCCTTGCGATCTGGTCATCCAAACGAGTAATTCGGCCGGTTTCCGACTTGGCCCGGCGGGTATCAACACTCGGACAGGATATTCATCCGGAACCCATGGCGCCGAATTACGCCGACGATGAAGTGGGGCAGTTGGCCAGGGGTTTGGACGAATATGCGGAGCGGTTAACGGCGTTAGTGGTGCGAGATAAGGAATTTAACGCCGACGTAAGTCACGAGCTTCGCACGCCCTTGGCGGTAATTAAAAGCGCTACGGAGTTGTTGCTGGCACAACCCGAAGTTGATGAGAAAACGCGAACTCGCCTTAATCGTATTGAGCGTGCTGCGAGGCAAACCACTGAGCTTACCGAAGCGCTGTTACACCTGGTTCGTGCTGAACGGATAGATCGAGCCACCGGTGAGTATTTTCGGGTCGACCGTATCGTTGAAGAGGTGGTGGATTTTAAGCGCATTCAAATCGGTAACAAGCCGGTGGAAGTTTCGGTTAATGTCGAAAGTTCGTTCCTGGTATGTGCGCCTGAGTCGGTGATTGCGGTTGCCCTTGGTAACCTCATTGGCAACGCATTTAAGTACACACCTAAAGGCAGCGTGGACATTACCGTTAGGAAAAATCAGGTTGTGGTTGAAGATACGGGGCCTGGTTTAGCAGAAGATGAATTGCTCAAGGTCTTTACCCGGCACTATCGTGGCAGTACCGTAAAAGGCAAGGGTTCAGGCTTGGGATTGGCTATTGTGCAGCGCTTTTGTGAGCTTTATGAATGGACCGTGGACGTTGCTAGTCGTGACGGTGGCGGTTTGTGTGCAACCTTATCGTTTGGCAAAACTGGCGATTGATGCTTAAAACTCACCTATCAGGTCAGTTGGAACAAGCGATTACCGCCTTCGAAAAGGCGCAATTTACTCAAGCGGCGGCGTGTGCTCGGCAGGTGATATCCGAGACAGATGCGCCGCCAGAGGTGGCCGCTAGTGCTTTAGCCATCGAAGGCGCTGCCTTAGTCCAGTTGGGTTTATATCGAGATGGGCTAGATGCGTTGCGATTGTCCAATAATCTATACATCGAGCACGATAGGAAAGATGCCACCGGTTTCGCCCATAACTACCTGGGCAATGCCCATGAAGAACTGGGGGATTTACAGCAAGCGTACCTTCACTATGAGCAAGCGCTGGCATTGGCAGATCAGGTGTCGGACCGCAGTTTGCGTGCGCGTGTGCTAGCAAATATGGGTGCGGCCATGGCAGGTGAGCGCCGGTTTGACCTTGCCATGAAACACCTTCGCAGGGCAGCGCAGGAAGCGGACCGAATTAGCGAACCCAGTCTTCAAGGGTGGATTGAAGGCCTGAAAGCGCGGGTGATTGCTGTCAGAGGCGACGCAGATGGGGCAGGTGAGTGTTTCTCAAGGGCCATAGAATTTTGTCACCAGGCCAGCGAGACTCGCGCAGAAGGCGAGATTCTTATGCACTTTAGCGCCTATCTCGAAGAGTTGGGCCGTCCCTCTCAAGCTTTGGAACATTTGCAATCCGCCCTTCGTATATTTCGCAGCGTCAACACTCGCTGGGGCATTGCGCGAGCCTATCACCGACTGGCCTCCTTGGCCGAAACTATGGGTGAGCCAGCAGCCGCTCTTGAGCATTTTCGCCAATACCATCGGTTGCGGATCGATATGTTGGACGAAATGGCGAAGGCCAAAGTCCAGTCCATGGCCAACCAGCGAGACTTGGAGTTGGCACAAATGGAGCGCGCCGTATCTCATTTGAGGAATGTTGAGCTGGCTGAGGCCTTGAAAGAGGTTGAGGCGCAAAAGTCGGAGTTGGAACGTCTCAGCATTCGCGACCCATTGACAGGCACTTACAACCGCCGGTATCTGGACTCTGCATTGGACAAAGCGTTTCACTTCGCCAGCCGACACAGTTCCCGTCTTTCTGTAGCTGTTGTGGATCTTGATCATTTCAAACAGGTCAACGATCAACATTCCCATGCGGTCGGTGATCAAGTGCTGATTCGATTTGTAGAATTGGTGAACGACAACGTGCGCGCCGAAGATGTGCTGGCTAGGTTTGGTGGTGAAGAATTTGTCCTGGTGATGCCCGGTGTCGACCTTGCAGGAGCCGCATCGGCATGCGAGAAACTGCGCAAGCAAGTGGCGGATTTTGACTGGTCGACGGTGTGCAAAAGCTTGTCGGTTACTATCAGCATTGGGGTTGCCGATAATGCTGGCGCCACTAGTTGGGCAAAAATCATGTCTGATGCCGATCGCAGGCTGTATAAAGCCAAAGATGCCGGAAGAAACCGTGTCCACCCTTCAATAGATTGGTAGAGCTACGATGAATACAACAACCTTGGTTGCGGCGATGGATAACGCACGGGCAATCGGCGTGGATGGCAGTTTGCCGTGGCATTTGCCAGCGGACCTTAAGCATTTCAAGCAAACGACTATCGGCAAGTCAGTGGTCATGGGAAGACGGACATTCGAGGAAGTTGGCAGGCCGTTGCCCGGGCGACAAAACATCGTTCTTAGCCGAACGCTTGCTCGAGCGCCCAAAGGTTGTGAGCTGGCCGCAGGCCTTAAACAGGCCTTAGCGCTTGCCAAAAGTGCAGAGGTCATGATTATCGGTGGGGGCGAAATCTATCGAGCTGCCCTTGGCTCCGCAGATAGACTGCTAATTACTCACGTGGATACTCGTGTGAGCCGGGCGGATACCTGGTTTCCCCGTATCGTGAAAAGCCGATGGTCAGGTTGGACGACACAATCTTTCAATGCGGACGCCCGCAACGCCCACGATTTTCGAGTCGTAGAATATTTACCACGGGTGTTGAACGAGCGCGTCCTGTGTCGCACGCCATCCATTGGAAAGAAACCTACACGGATACCGCAATGGAAATTTGAGTTGCTGCGTGGGCTCATTGTTGAGGTGTTAACCAAGGCTGATCAGCCAGTGCCGTTTGCCACACTCAGTACCTTGGTTGGGAGCCGACTGACGACTGAGCAAGCTCAACAACTGGGTTCTCTGGGGTGGCACTGCACCACGGTCAAACTGGAGCTTGAAGTTGCCGGTGATATTAAACGGTTGGCTGGATCTGGTGCCCAGATGCTCACCCTGGCTTAATTCCGCTACTGCGGGTTGGGATATTAGGCCTGGATCGGACACTCGGGCGACGCTAGCGCAACGGCGGTTAACGGCCCACCCCATACGCAGCCAGAATCAAGACACACCGCGTTGGGCGTTACGTGGTAACCCAGCGTCGCCCAATGACCAAATAGAACCCGCCAGCCAGCGGGGCGGACATGGGGCAATTCGAACCAGGGATATAGG
>CAZLJY010000113.1:0-15949 GCA_964559945.1 uncultured Gammaproteobacteria bacterium
GGTGATACCCAAAATTACTGAGCACGAGATGGAAGATATTCTGGCTGCGGCCAGTGAGGCCGGTGCGGTGTCAGCCAGTTACATTCTGTTGCGATTACCCGGTGAACTGGAGTCACTTTTTGCCCAGTGGTTGGAAGAACACTATCCCAATCGCCAGCAGGCTGTGATGAACCTGCTACGCCAATGCCACGGCGGCGAGGTTTATCGAGGCGGGTTTGGTCGGCGGATGCGCGGGCAGGGGCCGTTTGCTGACCTCTATGCCCAGCGATTCGCGAAAGCGAGCAAACGTTGTGGCCTGTTACGCCGAGAAATTGACCTAGATACCGCAGCGTTTAGACCGCCCGTGCAAGCGGGCGATCAGATGAAACTGACGTTTTAAAGCGCCAAGGCTTTTACACATCTAAGGTTAGGCCGGGGCGTGACACCTTGGCCCGAGTCCCGGTAGTTTTCTTGAGTGCCTTGGCAAAGGCTTTGCCCGCATCAACTTCACCGTGGACCAGGTAAACCGGCGGCTTGTTGCCTATCCCTTTGTACCAGCGCAACAAGTCCCCCTGGTCAGCATGGGCGGACAGGCCGCCAACCGTATGAATGTTGGCAGCGACGCGAACGGATTGGCCGTGAATTTTCACGTACTCATTTCGGTCGACGATCTTGCGCCCGGTAGAACCTGGGGCCTGGTAGCCTACAAATACGACGTGGGATTCGGGACGCCACAAGTTGTGTTTGAGGTGATGCATGATGCGTCCACCGGTGCACATTCCGCTGCCCGCAATAATGATGGCACCACTTTCGATTCGGTTCAGTGCCTGGGACTCCTCCCGGCTGCGCGATAGCTGCAGGTTAGGTAGCGGTGGCATTTGCTCAAGCTTGAACAGATCCTTGGCTTCCTCGTCATAAAGATGCGGGTAGTTCCAGTAAATATTGCTGGCCTGAATAGCCAATGGGCTATCCAGGAAAACCTGCCACCGGTCGATGCCCCACTCGTCATAGTGCATACCCAATTGATACAAAATTTCCTGAGATCGGCCCACGGCGAATGCCGGAATCAAGATGTTGCCTTTGCCCGCTTTGGCCGCGGCAATTACCTCTCCAATCTCTTTTACCGTGTGGCGTCGGTCGCGATGATGGCGACTACCATAGGTTGATTCCATCAATACCAAGTCGGCTTTTTTGGGCGATACTGGGTCGCGCAAAATTGGCGTGTCGTATTGACCAAGGTCGCCACTAAACACAAGCCGGCGTTTTCCTTTTGGGGTCTCACCTTCAATTTCAACCACCCCTGAGCCCATGATATGGCCGGCATCCAGATACCGTGCTCGCAGCCCCTTACCGACTTCAAACCATGTTCGGTAGGGTTGACCCGACAACAGATTCACAGCCTCTTTGGCGTCTGATTCTCGGTACAAAGGCGTGACCAGCGGTTTACCCTGGCGGCGGCGTTTACGGTTTTTTCGCTCCGCGTCCATTTCCTGCAGGAAAGCGCTATCAGCCAGCAGTATTCGGGTCAGGTCGCGGCTCGCATTTTGGGCATAGATCGGCCCTGAAAATCCTCGTTTCACTAGCAAGGGTAGTCTGCCGCAGTGGTCGATATGTGCATGGCTTAACACCACTGCATCAATGTCAGCAGCGTTGAAAGGAAACGGATCATGATTGCGCAGGTTGTTTTTCTTGCCACCTTGGATCAGGCCGCAGTCCAATAAGATTTGCTGATCACCGCAACGCAGTATGTGACAGGAGCCTGTGACTTCTCCTGCCGCGCCAAAAAATTCCAGTTGCATGGATAGGGTTTCCTGTCTTTGTTCGGTAGTTAGGTATTCAGTGAAGGGTTTAACTCAATGGGCAAATTTTACACGCTGGGCGACCCCAGTTAACCATTGATGGCGCTCATCAATAATCTGCCGAGAGTGTCTCGCCGTCGGCCCGTGACCGGCTCGCCGTGGCCTGCCCGCATGTTTTGCGCCATATGTTCGGGGTTTGAGGTCGCGGGTATAACCACGGTGACCGCAGGGTGGCCGACGACGTATTTCAGCATGAGTTCTGACCAGCTGTTGCAGTCATAATCTTGCGCCCAAAGGGGCAGGGCTTGCCCGGCTAGCTGGCGAAAAACCGCCCCGCCTTCGAAGGGACGATTAACGATGACGGCCACGTCGTGTTCGGCGGCAACAGGGAGAATCGTGTCCTGGGCCGACGGGCTGGTAACCGAGTAGTTAATTTGAACAAAGTCCAGTGGTTCAGAGCGCATGACCTGCACCAGTTTCTGATGGGCGTTGGCTTGGTAATGGGAGACGCCGATATAGCGTATGCGTCCCTGCTGCTGGCGCTCGCGAATTGTCTTGAGCTGAGTATTAAGATCAAGAAGATTGTGCACCTGCATTAGGTCGATGGTCTGGCGGTGGAGCAATTTTGCTGAGGTGTCCATTTGTCGCTGGCCTTGTTCCTTACCCTCTGTCCATACCTTGGTGGCCATAAACAATTTATCGGAAACCTTAAGCTGCCTGGCGATGCTGCCCAGCATGGCCTCAGAGCGGCCGTACATTGGACTGCTATCCACCAAAGTGCCTCCGCTATCGCAGAATAAGGATAGGACCTGCCTTAGTTTGGCGATCGATGGGTCGTTGGGCGGAACATCAAAGGTTTGCCAAGTTCCCATGCCGATGACCGGTAATTCAAGGGATCCTACCTGCCGCCTGATCATTGCGCTGGCATTGGCTTTCACTGAAATTGCGGCAAGGCCCGCGACAGAGCCAGAAATGAATCTTCTACGCCGCATGGTTCAGAAATGTAAGGAGAAACTTTGCATGGCTTCTACCATAGCAGATCGTTGACACAGGCCATTCAATCCAGCAGCATACGAATTGTTTCGTAAATTTGATCAATCTCAGGAGAAATTCATGAAAATGCCGATTCTGGCGCTAATGTGCGTCACCTTTCTGGCGGGTTGTGCCAGCAGCGGTGGTTCGACGACTGCAGCTGAGGCAAGTTCTGACAAAAAACAGATGGTTGCCAGCCAGGACACGGGAACCGGCAAATCTCGATTGGTGTGTAAGCGAGAAAAGCCCATTGGTTCCAATCGAGTGGTGAAGACCTGTCGAACCAAGGCCGAGTGGGAGGCTGACACCGTGCGTACCCAGTCTGCTATGGGACGTCAGATGGGCCGCGGCGGAGCCTGCGCCGACTGTGGTGGCGACGGCTGAGCTGGGTCTTTACAGCAAATACCAAAAACACCCCGCATCAGGGGTGTTTTTTTTTGTATTGGTGGTGAAGGAGGGTGGTTTTTCAACCACCAATTGCCACTAGTTGCGACGAATATTTATAGAGCCGTTAACCGTATCGAGGGTCAGTCGCCCCCCGCCGGAGCCTAATTGTCCTCTGAGGTCGCGACCAACCATGCCCTTATCCACGGTCAGCCCGAAATCATTGCGCAAAGAGCCATGGACCGTTTCTGCGCGAATTTCAACGTCGGCATCGTCAGGTAGGTAGACCACAATCTGGCCGTTGACAGACTCCATCGACACTCGTTGGTCAGATTGCAAGCGGTCTAGCTGTGCTTCAACCCGTCCATTGACTGTGGACAAGTTTGCATCGGCACTGATGCCTTTGACCTCAATGCTGCCGTTGACGGTTTCGGCATCCACCTCGCCGCTAACTCCTACGATCTCAATAGAGCCATTCACCGTCTCGACGCTCCGTAACCGGGTCCCCATGGGCACCTTAAGTTCGTAAGAGACCGATCCACCATCGCTGGAGCCCCACCAGCTGTTGGATTTTGAATGCACCGTGTTGACCCTCAAATGACTGGCGTCGGCCTTCACCTTGACTTTGATCCGCTCCAAGGTTTTCTCGGACTTGCCACTGATTCGATAGGTCAGCTGCACATCCGTCTCGTCCCATGCGCGAATTTCTACGTCACCGTTGACGTTATCCAGGCTAATGGCGCCATTGGCATCCAGCGGGTAATTTTCGGTCACCTCTTGCAGTGTTTTGGCCATCAACGGCCCGGCTAGAGTCAGTAAAAGTGCTGCGATCAGTGGGATTCGAAGTCGATTGTCCGATAAGGCGAAAGGTTTGTTGCTGGTCAAATTCATGATTACCTGTTTTTTGTTGGCAGTCTTAAAGTGTTAGATGGGCTAAGTCCCACAAAAGGTTTAAAGTTCAAACGGTAAAATCGCCTCGAACCTTAGGTACTTTGGATGCGCGGAGCACGGGATTCAATACCTTGTGGCCCCAAGTCTGAAGGATTTTCTCAACCCCAATGCAGCATCGGTCCTAATAGATTACTATAGGGCCATGAAAACCATCGCTTTTTTCAATCTGAAAGGGGGCGTTGGCAAAACTGCCGGCGCGGTCAACACGGCCTACTATGCCACTATGGACGGTTATAGCACCGTACTATGGGACCTGGATGCCCAGGGGGCGGCAAGTTGGTATTTGCTGGGAGAGCGCGAACGTCAGCCCGGATTGGAGAAAATCTGGTCTGAGAAAGCCCCGATTAGTAAGGTGCTGAAAGAGTCGCCTTACGAAAACCTGGACGTTATTGGTTCAGCGTTCTCCAATCGAAACGCCGATGTGCTGCTGTCAGAGTTGGGTTTGAAACGCATGCTCCTGAAGCGTCTGGCGGCACCGCTGGCCGAAAATTACGATTTACTGGTTCTGGACTGCCCGCCAAGCTTGTCCCGGCTGACCGAACAAATTTTCCACGCCTGCGATGCGGTGGTTATGCCAGTGATACCTACGCCGCTGTCACTGCGAGCCTACACCCAGGTGCGTGACTTTATGGACAAGGCTGGACGCCCGGATACGCCGTTGCTGCCTTATTATTCTATGGTAGATCGGCGTAAACGTTTGCATCGCGAGTGGCTAGAGTCGCCGCCCAAAGAGCTGAAAAAGCGCCTCAAAACCTACATTCCCTATGCTTCCAATATTGAGCAAATGGGGTTGCGGCAGGCGCCGGTGGGTGAGTTTGCTTTCAGCGATGTTGGTGGACAGGCCCTCTATGCGCTGTGGCAGGAAATTGAGAAAAAATTAAAGTAGTACCCGTTGAGCTGGTCGCTGCGCTAACCCAGTGCTAACTCAGCGCAGGCGTCGGCTAGATAAATCCGCCGCTGGCATGCCGCCAATATTGGTTGTGCCGAACCCTTCGTAAGGTTGTGTGTTGTAAATTCTGTTGTGCTGCAATTGGTCTACCGCCACTGGCTGACCATCAACGATCGCCGGCCTAAAACGAGCCTTTCTCATAAGCTGTTGAGCCAGTCTGACGGTTGTGCGATGCATGTTGGTACTCGTGAGATGGACGTGAGCAGGTCGACCATCAGCCCTGATGGACATGCGGAAATTTGCGAACGCGTGTTGGTTAGACCATTGGTACCCCATATCGGACAGCGGCACTTCTGGGCCATCAAAAATCATTTGCGGCGTTGACATTTGCTGTTGCAATTGCGCGCCATTGGGGCTGTTGCCAGCAGCCTCCCAGGCCAGGGCATAAAATTTAGCGGCTTCTTTGCGTCGACCAAACAGGGTCAGCCAGTCGCCGGTGAATGAATGAGCCTGGGATTGTCGCAATGGTTCAAACGCTGAGGGTTGATCCATGACCAGTTGGCTAGCGCGGCGAGCCAGTCGCAAACCGCGGTCAACATCCAAGTCTCCCTGACGTAAGTAGATCTGCGACAAAGCGGTGAGTGTCGCTAACTCCACAGCAGGCTGGCGTTGGGCGTCATCGGCGGCTTGCTGCGCATCGAGCAGCTGATTGAACTCTGAAATGGCTTTCTTGAATTGCCCGTTATCCACTAACCATTCGGTCAACAGGTGTACAGCGGCCAATTGTTGTGTGCTATGAGCAGAGTTGTTCTGTCGCACAATTTTGAGGTGGGTGCGGTAAAGCTGACCGGTGTCGAAGGTTTCCTCCTTGGCAGCCATCGAGTGGGCTCTGGCCAGCAACAGTGGCAGCTGGCGAGGATCGCGGGCGCCGTAATGTCGTTGAATCAGTAGCTGCGCCCGAGCCAAGGACCGGTCAGCGTCCCCGTGCTTGCCCAATAATTGTTCGCAAAACCCTTGGGCGATGAGTGGGCCCAACCACTGCTTTCCAAACCACTCCTGCTGGCGTCTGAGTCCTTCTAGTCCCTGCTTGAGCTGGGGCAGGGCTTGTTCAGGCTGTCCATCGACATAAAGCGCCACCCCAAGATCTAGCCGCGTACGCAGAATTTGCCCACGCAATGGCCCAGGTTGATTGGTTTTGTTGGCGTTGAGCTCGTTGAGTTGTTTTGTCGCCAACTGGACAGCATTGGTGGAAAACCCTTCCTCGAGCCGGCGGCGCACTGGGTTCTCCTCGCTCATATGACTAAATAGCAAAACGGTGGGAATCTCGCTTAAGGCTTCAACGCCGGGAGGGGTCATTTCTAGCAAGGTGCCAAAACTCAGTGCGCTAGGGCTATCGGTTACTTGATCGCGATCAATATGCGGAAAAATAAACATACCGCCATCGGACTTTGCGCTGTCGCAGGTCAGTGCCAGCAGCACCAACAATATGTAAACGATGAATTGGCCCATAGTTCCCTCCTGCTAGTATGGACTGTTGTCGAAGCCTGAGCGTTGCAGCCTTGCCATCCACCCCTCGGAAAAAACCCCGTCGCCTTGATGGTCGAAGTCTGCGCTACCTGGGTTTGTTGGTTGGGCTTTGTGGCTTGGTGTATCTGGGGTGGAAGCCCGCATCACCAGCTCTTCCAGTGTCCCCTGGGCCCCAGAACGAAGCAGCCAAGGCACCCGATAGGATTTCGTTGGCGGTCGACTCGTTCACTTCAAAGGTGTCGGAAAGCTGGCTTGAGGCCCTCTGGAATGCTGATAGCGTGGCGGTTGCGCAGTTACTGCAACAAGGGTTCTCCGCAACTGGGCCTTTGGACCGTCGCAATACTGTGCCGCTGCATCTGCTGTTTTTCGGGACTGCGTGTCAGTACGGACAGTCATCCCGCGGTGTACTGCCCGTGTTGGAGCACCTGCTGAGCGCCGGCGCCCAGGTGAACGTGCCGGACCTTAAAGGCAACACACCTCTGATGCTGGCAGCGGCTGAGTGTGGGCCGGAGGTGGTCAGCCGACTGCTGCAAGCTGGAGCCGATGCTGCGGCAAAAAACGCGCTGGGCCTGACCGCCTTCGAATTGACCTTAACCAATGCCAGCGAAGCGGGCAGGGTGCTGACCGCTCACGGGTTTCGATTGTCCCCGGAGCGATACACCCACTACCAGTCGATCTATAACGATGAGCCGAAGATTCTGAAACAGCTCTCTCTAGCTGATCCCGAAAAGCCTTGAATTAGCAGCATAGCGCGATCATGTCCCGTGCCGGGGCTGCTTGTGGTCTGGGTTTGGCCTTAGAAATCGCCCCAGCCGGACTCTGATTCTGCCACCAATGGGCTTTGGACTAGACCTGGAAAGGCCTGAAAGACTTGCTCTTACGCTCACAACTGGCTTTAATGGACCGGTTACCGGGTGGGAGCGGAAATTGTGACCAAAAAAACCTGTCTACACATGGTGTTACTGGCAGTACTTCTTTCTGATTCTAGTCTTGTGTTAGGGGCTGAATTGAGCGGCCAGGTGCGTCTGGTCGAAGGCAGCAAGGCGCTCTCTAACGTGAGCGACGTAGTGGTCTACTTTCGTAGTGATGACCTGCATTCCGATGGAACCAAGCAGCAACTTGAAGCCGTCCCTACCCAATATGTCATGGGTACCCGGAAGAAGGCGTTTGATCCAAAAGTCTTAGCGATTCCGGCCGGGGCCACCGTGCAGTTCCCAAACCGTGACCCGATCTTGCACAACGTCTTTTCGGTCTCGGGGAACAACGCTTTTGATGCCGGCCTGATCCCTAAAGGTGATGGGAAAACCCATCGGTTTACTGAGCCTGGGCGGGTGCGGGTGTTCTGCAATGTGCATCAGGAGATGACCGCAAATATTTTGGTATTGGATACACCGCATTTTGTTTATCCCGATCGACGGGGTCGATTTACCTTGACCGATCTACCTCCAGGGCCTGGAACCTTGTTGGTGTGGCACGAACGGGCAAGTGCCTCGCGAAAAATCCGGGTTGGCGACACCGAGCCGTTAGTGGTCGACCTGCCACTGATCAAACGCCAGGTCCCCAGTCATAAAAATAAATTTGGTCGTTCTTACAAAACGAGGCAGCGTCGTGGCCGATACTGATACAAAATCTCGATTAACCCTGGGTAGTCAGTTTTTCTGGCTGACCGCTATTCTCATCATTTTGGTGGTGCTGTTTGCCGTGGGAACAGGGGTCATTCAGGGCCAACGCCAGGCTGCAGCGTCTGTGGATGCTGCTCTTAGCCGCTCTACCGTAACCCAGTTCGACATTGAGCGCTTGCGAGCCCGAGAAGTGGAGTTGGTGGCTGAAATTTTGGCCGGCGATACCGCGGTCACCAGTTACGTGGCTGAGGCCGCCGCCCAGGACGTGCTGGGGTCAATTGCGGATCTATTGGCTGAGCGACAATCTGAGTATCAGTTCGATTTGGCCATTGTGATGGATGCAGAGGGCCGGGTACTTGCTCGCACGGATCGTTCACTGAGGTCGGATGAAGATCTTTCTGACGACACCTTAGTGCGGGAGCTGATCAATTTTCTGGCGCCAGTCTCAGCAATTTGGGGCGAGGGTGATGAGCTGTATCAAGTGGCCATGACTCCCATGGACCAGAATTTCACTCTGATTGGATTTTTGGCCGTTGGAAAGCGCATTGATGCCAATCTCAGCGACGAAATAAAAAACGCCACAGGTACCGAGCAAATTTGGGTCAACAAAACCGGCAGCATCGTCACCACCACCTTAAGTGACGATGAAACGGGCCAAATCATCGATCATCTAGGAGGATCGCTAGAGACCCTGTTAAGCGGGCAGAGCGAAGCATTTCGACAGGAGGTGGCGGTAGGCGGTGCACAATGGATGCTCAACGCTGAACCGGTGTCCCTTGACGAAGATACCCTGGTGGCTGCGGTTATTACTGGCGTGTCGGTTGATTCATTAATGGCGCCCTATCGCCGCCAAGCATGGATTTTGGCCGCGGTAGGACTGGCCGCAATCATCTTGGGTTTGGCTTTGTCGTTGTGGCTTTCGCGCAAACTGGCCAAACCGCTTGGCGCACTGACTCAGGCCGCAACAGCCGCTGGGGGTGGTCACTATGAACAGCATTTTGACCATAGCGGTAGCCAAGAAATCGTTGATCTTGGTAATGCCTTTGAAGCGTTGCTGAGTGACCTTCGTGAAAAACGGGACATGGAGGAATACGTGTCCGATCTGTCGCGGTATTTACCGGATCCGGCATTTGAACAAAGCACCGTCACTCGAACCCATCAACCGGCAACCAAGCCGGGTCGAGAGAAGCTGGCGTTGCTTGCTCTGGACTATCGACATATGACCAATCCGGAACAGGTGGGAACAGCGGAAGAAAATGTCCGTCAATTTCAATCCACATTGTCCCAGATTGCCGCCTTGGCAGAGGCTCTTGAAGCGCGTCTTGAATCGTTCACAGGGCATCGCGCGGTTATTGGCTTTCGTGGCAAAGAGGCGATTGCACACGCCTTGGAGTTTGCTGGCCATGTTGCCGAGTACGCCAGCGATCAACCCAGCAAAGCCTTGGTTATGGGCCAGGTAGATCGGGGGATGGTGCGGGCAGGAATGTCCAGCGCGGAGGTTTTGATTGGCAAAGCAAGCCATCAAGTCGATTTGTTGTTGGAAGAAGCTTTGCCAGGAATGTTGCTGTTCTCTCCAGGAATTCGCGATGAGGTGAGCGAATTGCTGGGAGAAGTTGATGAGCAACCCATGGTCCATAAGGGACGAATTAGTGGGCGAAAATATCTGGCGCTGAACAACGATAATCTGGTCCGCTTCGCCGATTCGGTATCTAACAGAACCTTGGCGGCTGACCGTACTGATGCGGCTGATAGCGTTATCGAGAGCGTGGCGAAAACCCGCGAAATTGTCCCAGGCGATGTATTTGCTGGGCGTTTTGAGGTGGTCTCTATCCTTGGTCAGGGTGGCATGGGCATGGTTTACAAAGCGCTTGATCGAGAGTTAGACGACTTTGTTGCGCTGAAAACGCTACTCCCCTCGATGGCCAATAACGACGAGTACCTTCGCCAGTTAAAAGAAGAGATTAAGCTGGCGCGGATCATCACCCATCCTAATGTGCTGCGGACGTTTGATTTTGGTAGCAGCGAGGGGACCGCGTATATCTCAATGGAATACGTGCGTGGGATGACTCTTAAGTACTTGATGCGGCAACGCTCGCGGCTGCCGTTTTCCGCTGGCTTGCGGATTATTCGTCAGACCAGCGCAGGACTGGCGGCAGCTCACGAGAAAGGTGTGATTCACCGGGACATCAAGCCGGAAAACATCATTCTTGAGGCTGCAGGAAATGCCAAGCTTATGGATTTTGGTATTGCCCAGCCAGTACAAAATGTTGAGGCGAGTAGCGGCGTATTTTTCGGCACGCCCCGCTATGCCGCGCCAGAACAAATGGAAGGGGGGAAAGTAGACGCCCATGCCGATATTTACGCCTGCGGCGTGATCATTTACGAGTTGTTTGGTGGCGTAACTCCGTTCCCTCAATCGGAAATGATGGAGATTTACGAGGCCAAATCCTCCGCCGGCTTCAAGCCTTTGAGAGAGGTGTGGGAGGAATGCCCTGCTGCGCTGGAAACCATCGTCAACTGCTGTCTTTCGCCGGACGCGAATGCTCGCTATGACGATGCCGGTGCACTGTCTGCGGCGCTAGCATCGCTGCGAGGATGAGTAGGATGTGTACCAGGAGTTTGGCAATGAATGAGCCCCCAATAGGAAGCTTGATCGTCTTAATCGCCGGTCTTGCCGTTGGTCAGATAAGCCTGGCCCAGGACGCCGAATCCAATTGGGAATCTTATGGCCAGGCTCGATTGCGAGTGGATCAGGTTGAAAACTTACCCAATGGCGGCGACGTTGATCGGGGGCGCTTTCATGGGCTCTTCGGACTGCGCAGCACCTACTTTGATCGATTCGAGTTTGGCGCAGCAGTTAAGGTGGCAGTGGGCACCGATAGTAACGCCGACAACGTTCGTTTCCTCGACAACGAGGAGTCCGACGAGGTGTTGCTGGGTGAGGCCTACTTGCGATACTTCGCCAGTCCCGACACGTTGATCGAAGTGGGCTTGACGCCGTTGCCTTTGCTGTTATCGCCCCAGGTCTGGGACCACGATCTGCGCGCCATGGGTGCTTCTGTACAACAGGATTTTTCGATCCGAGATTTTGACCGACTGTCATTTCTGGCCGGCCGATTCCAAGGTATGCACATCGATGAATCTGACACTGAACTGACCGCGTTTCAAGCCAGCTGGGAAATCCTCGAGGGTGCCCCCAAGGGCGGCGCCGTGCGACTCGGTTACCTGGACTTCGATGAACTTGATGAACTGGTAGGAGATGGTCGCACTCGGACCAATCGTCGCCTTGCCGGCAGCCCGACCGGCGTCTTAGCGAACGACTTTGAATTGCTCGATTTACAGCTGGAGGTGGCCTGGCCCACACGCTTTGGCAGTTTGCTGGCTCAGCTGGACCTCGTCCAGAATCTGGCTGCTGATGATGACGACCAAGGCGCTCGAGTGTCATTGATATTGGGGAACGCTGAACGCAAAGGTGGTTGGGAGTTTGGCTATTCGCAGCAACGAATCCAACGCGAGGCCGTAATGGCTGCGTTCAATGAAGACGACTGGTGGTTTCCCACCGCTATGCGCGGCTACATGCCTTGGGTGAGCTGGGGCAGCGGAAACGTACATGTGCGCTTAGCGGCCTTTATAGAACGACGTGATGACCGCGATGAACACTTGAAGCGCCTGCTGCTGGATTTCAACTGGCGCTTGGACTAGGGCACAACGGGTCAAAGATCCATCCCTGCTTTTTTCAACATCGAGAACGAAAAATGTCATTTCCGTTCACTTTCAGTGACTAGCAGTCTGCAAAATCTCCGCACATCCATGTGCCGAGCGCAGGGACGTCGAATTTCGGTTTTTTCGACAGACTGTCAGTCAGGCGCTGTAGGCCTTCAGAAATAAATCTACGCAGGCATCCAAATACTGCTGGTTGCTCTGAGCGGACGGGCCGCCGGAGACATTCAGTGTGGCACGAACCAAATGTTCCCCTTGGATCATATAAAGCAGCTGTCTTGCGGCGGTAGGAATGTCATCAATGCGCAGTACATTCCGTTCAACTTGGCTCTGCAAGTAGCGTTCGAGGGACTGGATCATCAAGGCCGGACCGGCCTCAAAGAATATCTCCGATAGCCGAGGATTGGATTCGGCATGGGCATGCAGTAATCGTTTGAGTTTTATCGCCTCGTCGGAATGGAACAGATCATTAAACTTGCCCACTAACTTGGTCAGCACCTGGTCGACGGGCAAAGAGGGGTCAAGGTCCGCGTCGTCCAATTCGTGGTCAGCACATTTGTAGCGAATGCAGGCCGAAAACAGCGTTTCTTTGCTGGCAAAGTGGGAGTACACGGTCTGCTTAGAGACACCTGCGCGCTCTGCTACTAGGTCCATGCTCACCCCATCGTAACCGTGTTCTAGGAATAAGTTGGACGCGGCGTGGTAAATCTGGGTTTTTTTACTGGTACTTTTCGGCCGTCCCCGGGTGGGGGCTGCTGGGGTATCGATCACACTGCGCGCTCCATGACTATTATCATACTAGACTGTCCAGTCTAGTTGTTTTAGAATTTCTAGACTCGCTAGTTTAGAAATTGATTGGCCCATGCGCAAATACTCCAATTCCTCCCTGCTGTTTGGCCTGGCTTTAATGGCGGGATGCGGCACCGCAGAGGACCCTGAGGTGGGAACGGTTGTTGCGCAACCCGTGTCTATTGCGCCCCTAGAGTCCCAAACTCAATACCAGATTGAACGAGAATTTGCCGGTTTGGTGATTGCCGCACAATCCACGGATTTAGGTTTTGAGCTCAACGGCAAAGTCGCTTCCTTGATCGTTAATGAGGGTGAACAGGTAGCGGCGGGCTCAGTGCTGGCGACGTTGGATATGCAGTTGCTGCAAAACCGGCGAGAAGAATTATTGGCGCAGCAGCAAGAAATTACTGCGTCAATCGCCCTTAATCGGCTCAATAATACGCGAATCGTTGACCTTGAGAGTCGGGGCTTCGCGTCTAAGCAACGGGCCGATGAACTCCATTCCGAGCACCAAACCCTGCTGGCCAGAAAGGCCCAGGTCAATGCGTCACTTAAGACCAACCAAACCCGGATGGACAAGTCCACGTTGACCGCGCCGTTTGACGCCATTGTTAGCGACCGATTTGTTGACGAGGGTGCTGTGGTTGCGGCCGGTACCCCTTTACTGCGGCTGCTGCAATCCAGCCAAGCGGAAGCGCGAATTGGCGTGCCGGTGCGCTTGCTTAAGTCACTTAAAGTGGGGCAATGGGTCGAGCTGACCGTGTCAGGGCAGCGCTCCCAGGGCCAGATCATTACCCTGGGTCAGGACGTTACCAAAGCCACCCTGACGGTTCCCGTGCGTGTCGCGCTATCGTCAGATACACCGGCGGTTTATGGCGACCAGGCCTACTTAACTCTGAACGAAACGGTGACTCAGCAGGGCTACTGGGTGCCGCTGGAAGCTCTTACAGAAGGGTTGCGCGGGCTTTGGAACGTTTACATAGCCAAAGCCGAAGGTGATCACTACCTGATCGAGGCCCGGGATGTACGTCTTCTGCATACCGATGGTTCCCGGGCCTTTATTGACGGTGCTGTGATCAATGGAGAAGCTCTGGTTCAGTCTGGCTTACATCGGCTGGTGCCAGGTCAATGGGTGGTTGCGGCTGATGGTCCTGCTAGCGCCCGGGTACCCCACTGATGATGGGGGATTACCTGCGCAATGGTCGAGTGTTGGCCTTGTCCATTGCGTTGTTACTAGTGGCGGGAATGGCCGGCATTGTCAGTCTTCCGCGCACCGAAGACCCTCAGGTCACCAACCGTCTGGCGCTGGTGATTACGCCATTTTTAGGTGCCACACCCGAGCGGGTTGAGGCGCTGGTGTCTGAGCCGATAGAGGAAGAGTTGCGCCGCCTGCCTGAGGTTGAGCACACAATTTCTACCTCTAGAGCTGGACTGTCCGTGGTCCGCATTGAGCTGAAAGATTCCGTTACCCAGACCGCTCAAGTGTGGTCCAAGGCCCGGGACTACCTGGATGATGTTGCCGGTGAGCTGCCTGCAGGTGTCGGCAAACCCGAATTTCATGATGATCGAGGTTATGCGTTCACCATGATTATCGGCTTAACCTGGCAAGGACCCGGTGAGCTGGACTTGGGGGTGTTGGGGCGTTACTCCGATGAATTAAATACCCGGCTTAGGGGATTGGCCGGCACCGAATTAGTGCGAGCGTATGGTCAACCCAGCGAAGAGATTTTGGTGGAGGTCGATGCCCCACAACTAAGTGCATTGGGTATGACACCGCAGCAAGTGGCCTCAGCGGTTGGTCGCAGCGATGCAAAAGTGGCCGCAGGGCTGATCACCAATGCCAGCAATCAGTTTCAGGTTGAGGTTGCGGGTGAATTGGATTCGCTGGAACGTATCGCGCAGATTCCGGTGAGAGTTGATCCCGCCGGCGAAACGGTGCGAGTCAGTGATGTGGCGCGGATCCGCCGAGGGATTGTTGACCCGCCGTCAGACATTGCCATCGTTGACGGACAACATTCCGTGGTCCTTGGCGTTCGGATGATTTCTGCGATGCGAGTGGACCACTGGACGGCAGCGGTCAACGAAACGCTGGACAGTTTCCGAGCAGCAAGTTCCAGCAACATCGCCGTTGAAGTGTTGTTTGACCAAAGTCGATATACCGCCACGCGCCTGGGTTCCTTGGTGATGAATGTGTTGGTGGGTTTTTCGCTGATCGTAAGCGTTCTGATGGTTACACTGGGATTGCGCGCGGCAGTGGTGGTGGCGCTGGCCTTACCTTTGACCGCGGCATTCACATTGGCGGTAATGAAATTTTATGGTTTGCCGATTCACCAGATGTCCGTCACCGGCCTAGTAGTGGCTCTGGGCATTATGGTGGACAACGCCATCGTCATGGTGGAGTTGATTCAGCGTCGATATCGAGAAGGGCAGCGAGCCATGGTGGCCATGCTGGGCGCCATCCGACATCTCTGGTTACCCCTATTGGGGTCCACACTCACCACCATTTTGGCGTTTGCTCCAATCGCTTTGATGCCTGGGCCTGCGGGCGAGTTTGTCAGCGGTATTGCCTTGTCAGTGATTTTCTCACTGGTGGGTTCGTACATTATCTCCCACACAGTGATTGCGGGTTTGGCCGGTCGGGTGCTAAGAGCGTGTCCCAGAGGTCAACAGGGGGGCTTCATTTGGAATGGCATCCAGACGCCAGGCCTTAGCGATGGCTTCCGTCGACTGTTGCGAGGATTCCTAAAGCGTCCGGTCATTAGTCTGGCATTGGTGTTGGTGTTACCTGTCGCTGGGTTTATGTCGGTTGGGGCAATGACCGAACAGTTTTTTCCACCGGCAGACCGAGATATGTTCAGTATTGAGGTCCGCCTGCCGCCGCAAAGCAGCATCCGTCGCACCGAGGCGTTGGTCACCGAGATACGGGGCATATTGGCCGAAGAGCCGGCCATTGAACGCCAGTCCTGGTTTATCGGTAAAGGCGTACCCTCGTTTTACTACAACATCATGGGCAACCGGGACGGCGAACCGCAATTTGCAACGGCGATGGTGGACATGACGAACTTTAGGGCCGTCGCAGAGGCGATCCCAAGGTTGCAGAAAAGCCTCACCCGACGGTTTACCCAGGCCCAGATTGTGGTGCGAAGGCTTGAGCAGGGGCCGCCGTTTCAAGCGCCAGTAGAGTTGCGCATTTATGGCCCCAATACTCAGCAGCTGACGAGATTTGGCGAGCAAGCCAGGCGGATTTTGTCTCAGAC
>CAZLJY010000114.1:0-15825 GCA_964559945.1 uncultured Gammaproteobacteria bacterium
AACAAGACTTGATTCCCAAGGCGCGCGAACTCGCCCGGGTTCGAGCTGAACGTTTTATATCCTCTTCAGCCAGGGTCTCTTCATAGGAATACCTGCGCCACTGGTCGTAGCTCGGATCCATTTGCTGATAGAACACCGCGTATTGTTGATCCACGGTGTCAATAAACAGGAACTCGCTTTCCCGAATCCGGTTAACCCGACGCATCATGGGGTCGTCGTAAGCCGGCAGTCGGTTAATAATCACATCGCCATTTTTGTTTTCTGACAAATGGTTGCCGAACGCGTCCGGTGCCACCTCAGCGGCATAACGTAAATTGGCAACGGTCCGAATTTGCTTCAGCTCCTCGTTGCTGAGCTCATCGCGCGCTTTGCGGATGTCATTGGCAACTAAGTTGTACAGATCCTGAAATGCATCACCTTGGTAATCAATATCATCCCGGTAGGCAAACTGAGTCGCCAGATCGGCATACTTTTTATCTAGCCACTGACGACCCGTTGCGTCAGTCACGGTGACCCTCACCTCAAGCACAACGCCGTCGGAGTGCCGGATTTCTCCGGTCACCGTCACTTCTGACGAGGGGTCATTACCAGGCAACACTCGCACTGCGCCCCACTGGTTGGATTGTTCTAAAGTGGTCTTAAGCAGGTAAGGGACATAGCGGGCTTCCGCACGGCGCACGGCAGGGTAGATGTTGTCATCCTCTCGGTCTTCTTGATCAGCGGGGATACCCGGATCAAAAATCTGCAGCCCGACATCCAGCAGTTGCTCCTGGGCCAATTCCTGATCAGCTTTGTCAATGGCCACCGAATTGACGGTTTTCACCGTCTGGGTGGTGCAAGCCGATAACGCAGCCGCTAAGACGGTCAGCAAAGTCAGCTGCCGAACCCGCGTCAAAACCTGGAAATTGAATGGCTGCGCCTGAAAACATTTAGACCTGAGCATGGCAATCCTCATTGAATTGATCGTTTGTAGTTACGGTATTCTTCCCACAGTTTTTCGCGTAGCCCAGGATCGTCTTCGTTGACAGCTGCTTCGCGAATTTGACGCGCCACCACATCGTCATCCTGACCATCACCCACATCGCCTGGTACCCGCGGGGTAGCATCGTTAGCGGCAACGCCACCTTCTAGTCCGGGACGACCCCCAACAGGGACGTCGCCAGTTTGACCATCACTATCCTGGGAGCCAGGTAACAGCGATGGATCGCCGTTGACTAGTACCAGTTCGGCACCTTGGCCCGTTTGATCGAAAGGCCCGCCTTCCTCCTCTGCACCGCCAGCACCGCCGGCCGGACCCGACGACTCGCCGTCGGCAGGATCGCCGGAGGCCAGCACCGTGATGGTGCGTTCCATTTCGCCTTCAAATATCTCCAGCGAGCTATTGAGTTCAGCGTCCAGCGATTCCTCCGTGCCGATGGGAGAACCACCACCCGGACGACCCCCGGTAGCCGATGCCATTTGCTCGGCCTCACTGCCTTCAGACGACTCGCCACCACTGGCGCCCGCTGACCCGGCCGCGGCAGAATCTGACGACTCTGCTAGAGATTCCTCACCGCCAGACTCACCGCCGGACTCAGCTTCTTCCTCCCAGGTCGGTTCCGCATCCGAGTCGGCGACTTCAGACTCTTCCGGCTCCAGCACTTCCAGTTCACTGCTGCCACTGGTCCCTGCTTCGCCCGCGCTTTCGCTGGGAGAGCCGGCGGGACTTGATGGCGGCTTGCCTGCTTGAGCGCTACTGGGCGAACTTGGACTGCTGGACGGCGACGGCGCGCTAGGCGGAGAGGATGACGGTGGCCTAGACGACGGCGGGCTTGGCGACCGCGAACTGCTTTGAGACGGTGGAGACGGCGGTGTTGAGGATGGCGAAGACGGTGGCGATGCGCTGGGCGGCTGCGGCGGCTGTGGCGGCTGCACTGTTTGGGACGATGAGGCACAGGCGCCTAGCAATAGCGTCGCAATTAGCGCGGCCACTGTGACTAAGTCCGTTCGGGATAAGGGTCGAATGGCCCGGGCAGGAT
This sequence comes from uncultured Gammaproteobacteria bacterium, assembly GCA_964559945.1. Taxonomy (GTDB): domain Bacteria; phylum Pseudomonadota; class Gammaproteobacteria; order Xanthomonadales; family SZUA-38; genus JANQOZ01. Next base: position 2,019 of record CAZLJY010000114.1, read on the forward strand.
GTTTGTCAAATCCACATCCATTTGCGTGGGCCGGCGCATCTGGCTTGCTAGCGCTGGGGATTTCGACGTTAACGAACTGGGTCATCGGGACCGTCTCCGTGAAGTGAAAGTTTGTTTCGCTGCCTACAAAGACCATTATAGTGGCGAAATAGTTGCATGTTGTGAGTGTTGCCGCGAATATACTAATGCTTTCGTAGATATTGCTCACCCCCTAAACCGACAATGTTCAACGAACTTCAGGTGACGGTTGGGATGAAATATCGGCCCAAGCGGCTTCAAGCTGGGCCGCAGACTGCTAATATAATTGCCAAAGTGCAACGAAACGGCCGCCTAGCCGGTCACATTCTTGAGAGACGCCAATTGAGAGGCTACAAAGTTTGACGACCTTGGATCCGAAATTTCGTTGGGGAGCCCTGCCTGGGCTTCTTGCAGCCCTTATGCTGGCCGGTTGTGCCGGCACCGTTGTAATCGAGAGTGAATTTCCTGAGCCGGTAGTAAAGGCGATGCCATTTAGCGCCGGGATCTACTACAGCCCGGAATTCAAGGAATATATCTATAAAGAGGAAGAAGGCAAGCTCGAGTTCGAGCTAGGAACCAAGCAGCTGGCGGTCTACGACAAAATTTTTGGTGCGTTGTTTGAACAGACCATCAACGTGCCCAGCGCCGACGGCGACAACTCAGCCTTTGGCGTGGATCTGGTGCTAGAGCCAGTGCTAGAGGAATACGCGTTTTTATCGCCCCAGGAAACGGCCACGAATTTTTACGCTGTCTCCATGAAGTACCAGATTCGACTTTACTCAGATCAAGGCACCATTGTTGGCTACTGGCCTTTCGTCGCCTACGGCAAAGACCGGAAAAAATTCGTTAACGGCAACCAATCACTAGGCGAAGCAACCACCCTAGCATTGCGTGATGCCGCCGCTGCGATGGTCAGCCAGTTCAAAGGGGTTGTCGAAAAAGAACAGTGGCGAGATCCCATTTCTGCACCAGCCGCACCACCTGCACCATCTGCATCAACACCGGAGGTCACCTCACCATGAACCATTCGACCAAACTCATCATTAACGCAGCATTGGTTATATCCCTGACCGGCTGCGTCACTGCTCGAGTAGAAGAATTTATGCAGGAAGAACTGGTCATGACCGGGGATGATGCGGTGGTGATCCTAACCAACCGCCAAGACGCGGTGGTAGAAACGGAAGACAGCTTCTCCCAATGCCTCTACGGGCAGCTCAGATCCCGTGCTTCCGAAGTGAATATTATTAGTGAGAACCAATTCAAAGACGAAATGTTTCCATGGTTCGAACCGCGGTTGGCCCCGACCCGGGCTGAGTTGGTCAATGTATTGCTAGAAGAACCTGTCATCGCAGCCAAGGTGGAAAACCTCAACGTTCGCTACCTGGTTTGGATTCACGGCGAATCGGAAGCTCGCAACAAACAAGGCATGATGACCTGCACCTTGAGCCCAGCTGGCGGCGGTTGTCTTGGCGTTCTAAGTTGGGACAACAACTCAAATTACGAAGCTTCTATATGGGACATTCGAGAAGGAACGCCCATGGGTGTGATCAGCACTGAAGCCACCGGCACCTCGGTGGTTCCCGCGTTAGGTGTTCCCCTACCGCTAATTGCTAGAACGAAAAACGCCTCCTGCAAAAGCCTTGGCCAACAGCTGGGCGACATTTTAGCCGGCGCGTAGGTGCCGACAGACCGGATTTATCCCCGGCGACCAACCTCAGCGGTTCCGTACCCCGCGGGAGCGTCGGTTGGATACACCCTGCGAACCGTATAACCGGGTGTAGACACGGTTGAACCATCCACGATTCGTGGTCTGAAGCGTGCAAAGCGAAACGCCTGCAGTGCGACTGAGCGGGTTTGACCGTGTAGATTGGTGCCAATAATTTCTATTTCTTCTGGCCGACCACTGCGCGCAATGGTGAACTGGAAGTCGTAGTAAACCTGATCACCAACCCGGCCAAAACCAATAACCTCCAGGCCCAGGCGAGCCCCAGGATAAATCAGGTGGGGCCGGTCAAAGTACTGCATCCAATCCCGATCGCTTTCATTGTCGGTCTGAGCGAGTTCCCAACCAGATCGATACTGTCCCCAGGCATCGTCCGACCGATTAAACTGAACGAACCAGTCACCCATTTCCAGGTGCGCCAATATGCGCTGCTCTAAACTGAATTCCTGAGGATTGTTGTTCATGATCTTCAGGATTTCTTCTGATGCCCGCAGTCCTTTTATGGCATCTGGCCCATTTTCTTCCAAGTAGGCCCCAGCAATCCCTTTCAACGGCGGAATGAGCTTCGGTGAATGCTCTCCGTGCTGTTCTTCAATAGCTTTCATGGCTTTACGAAACACCACGCGAGCCTGGCGATAATCTTGAACCTGCTGGTACCAGCGGGCCAAGCGATACATTCCTGGTAAGACTTTTTCGCTGTCAGCGTCGTAATTTCGCCGATAGAGTTTGTAGGCGAGCAAATGGAGGTTTTCCGCTTGTAACCACTTTTCCTGGGCGGCAAAACTACTCGCCGTCGCTTCAATAATTCGCACTTGCTCCAGGTTGTACACCCCGTCTTCCCTATGGGTGACATGTTGGGCGTAGTTGAAGGTATCAATGGCTTGGTCGTGTTCGTCCATGTCCTGAAACGCCAAGCCAAGCCCAACCAATGGTTCTACCAAGTCCGGACTGAATACACCGGCGGTTTCCCGCAACAAACTCACACTCTTTTCAAATTGGATGCGCGCCTCACCGGGCTGATTGTTGCGCAGCAAGGCATTGCCCAGGTCATTCATGTAAGGAATCGTCTCAGGGTGCTTGTCGCCCAGTTCTTGTCGGGTCAGGGTGAGTCCCGTGACCGCCGCTTCAATGGCCTCCGGGTATTCCTCGGACACCATGTAGTTGGCAAACACCTGGCGTGCCTCGAATCGATCAACCCGAAGGTCGCCAATGTCCCCAAATTTCGGTGATTCAGAGGACTGGGGACTATCTTGGGAAATTTCATCAAACGCCTCTTGCTCCTCGGCAGATAGCGTTTCAGTCGTCTCAGAGGTTTCAAAGCTGTCCTCTGCCATTGCCCGCGGGTCTGAGTCATCGGTGGGTGGCGGGCCTGATGGTGACGAGAGGTCGGTCTCATTCGACGGTGCTTGTGCCCCAGCCAAAGGAACAAAACCACTCAGCAACAGGCCCAACATCATCACCAGGGATGGAGAAAAACGGAAAAACGGTGCCACTTTCGTCATAGGTAAAGATTAGAACGAGTCGAGTTAACTGGCAAGGTGGCGAATGTTCTGTCACCCAAGGAATTTCATAGATCGCCTGAGTGTAGACCGGAAAACTTCTATTTCGGTTGCAAACATCACCTAAATCAAGGTGCATTAACCGATCGGCACAGGCACACTTTACCCCTTTCTAATGGGTGAAGGTGACTAGGTGAACCTGCGAACAGGTATGGCATTGGCGGGCGGAGGCGCTCGCGGGATTGCCCACATTGGCGTGCTGAAGCATCTGCACGAACAACAAGTGACGATCGATGCTTTATCGGGCACGTCCGCTGGCGCCATCGTCGCAGCCATGTATGCCGCACGACCGGACCCGCAGTGGATTGAACACCAATTTCGGGACTTTCTCGCCAGCCAAGCCTTTCTCAAATTAGGCACACAACGTCTTGCGCGACGCTATGAGCGAGATGCCGATGACGGTGTTTTTTCCCGCCGACTGAAAGACCACATGGTCGTCAACATGTCCCTGCTGCGTGAATTCATCATTCCTCGCCAGCGCTTGTTGGACGCCCTGGAGTGGCTTCTGCCAGTGAGAGATTTTTCTGAACTTGAGATTCCACTGGTGGTGTGTGCCGCAGACTTAAGCAACGGAGAACCGGTGATCTATGACCGCGGCGATCTGCTCAATGCACTTTGCAACAGCGCCAGCATACCCGGAGTCCTGGAAGCCGAAATCTCAGACAATTCAGTGATCGCCGATGGCGGAGTGTTTTTGCCAGTTCCGGTGGATCCTCTGCGTCCGCTGGTGGACTTTGTGATTGCCAGCGAAGTCAACCAGCGCCAACTGCCGCCTCTGGAACAACTCAGCGTTTACTCATTGATGATGCGCGGCGATCAGCTAACCCAAATTACCCTGGCCCGGCTGCAAGCGCAAAAAGCAGACTTTGTCCTTTATCCCCAGGTCCATGCCCTGCACTGGTCTCAGTTCGGCGCCTTTGAAGAACTGCTGGAGAACGGCTTTTTGGCAGCCAAGCAGTCTACGCCTGAGCTTCAACGGTTATTAGCTCAGGCGGGGTCGCCGCTTCGCCGGCTTTGGGCGCGACTTACCGGAAAGTCTTGATCTGTGCTTTGGGATAAGGGAATTGCCCAAGGGCTGGGCCCCAGCCCCCTATTCTGCGGTTTTTGACTCCCGTCCAGCGCGTTTGCGATCAGACTCGCCCAGCAGAGCTTTGCGCACTCTCAGAGCCGTTGGCGTCACTTCGACCAACTCATCGTCTTCGATATATTCCATCGCTTGCTCCAGGGAAAAGCGAATGGGCGGGGTAAGCAATAGAGCGTCATCCTTGCCTGCGGCTCGCACGTTCGTGAGCTGTTTGCCCTTCAGCGGATTGACGGTTAGGTCATTGTTGCGAGAATGTTGGCCAATGACCTGCCCGCCGTAAACCTCTTCGCCCGCATCAATCATTAAACGGCCTCGTTCCTGCAGGTTAAACAGCGCGTAGGCCAGCGCCTTGCCAGCGCCGTTGGAGATCAACACGCCGTTTTTTCGTGGCGCGATGCGGTCGCCGATTCGCGGTCGAAAATCTTCGAACCGGTGGTGCATTAGGCCTTCACCAGCGGTTAGGGTCCGGAACTCCGACTGGAAACCAATTAACCCTCGGGACGGAATGGTGTATTCCAATCGAACCCGACCGTCACCATCAGCCTGAATATTGCGCAACTCCCCTCGGCGCTCGCCCAATCGCTGCATGACTGCGCCCTGTCCGCTCTCGGCCAAGTCCACCACCAATTCTTCAAATGGCTCACAGACCACCCCATCAACCTCCCTCAATACAACTCGAGGCCGTGAGATGGCCAGTTCGTATTTTTCCCGGCGCATGGTTTCAATCAGCACAGCCAAATGAAGCTCTCCACGACCGGACACTTGGAACACATCAGGATCCGCAGTATCTTCTACTCGCAGTGCTACGTTGTAGCTGGCCTCGCGCATCAGACGCTCGCGAATTTGGCGCGATGTAAGGTATTTCCCGTCACGGCCGGCAAATGGAGAGGAATTCACCCGGAAAGACATACTAATGGTGGGTTCATCCACCGTCAGTTCGGGCAGCGCTTCCAAATGTTGACGGTCACACAGGGTTTCAGAAATCCCCAGACCCTCGACCCCTGAAATAGCAATAATGTCCCCAGCACTAGCCTCCGGCACCTCAATTCTCTCCAGCCCTGTCATACCGAGAACCTGCAACACTCGGGCATTGCGTTGAGCGCCGTCAGGGCCGACCACCGTGACTGGCGTGTTGGTTTTAACTTTGCCTCGGGAAATCCGGCCAATGCCGATCACGCCCACATAGGAGGAATAATCCAAGGTGATGATCTGCATCTGAAAAGGCGCGTCGGGATCCACCGCTGGGGGTGGCACTTCGTCGGCAATCACACGGAACAACGGCTCAAGTGTGTCATCCAGCGAGTCCGCATCCATACTCGCCTTACCTTGAACTGCCGAGGCATAAACCGTGGTGAAGTCCAATTGGTCTTCGGTGGCGCCAAGACGGTCAAATAGATCAAAGGTTTGGTCTAAAACCCAGCTTGGGCGAGCCCCAGGGCGGTCCATTTTGTTGATCACCACAATTGGCTTGAGACCTAAGGCAAAGGCCTTTTGAGTGACAAAGCGGGTTTGTGGCATCGGGCCTTCAACAGCGTCCACCAGCAGCAATACCGAATCGACCATCGACAGAACCCGCTCAACTTCGCCACCGAAGTCGGCGTGCCCTGGGGTATCAACAATGTTGATGCGATAGTTATTCCAGTCCACGGCGGTATTTTTCGACAAAATCGTAATTCCGCGCTCACGCTCCAGGTCGTTGGAGTCCATGGCTCTCTCGGGAATGTCAGCACGAGCATCCAAGGTGCCAGATTGCTTCAATAGTTGGTCAACCAAGGTCGTCTTGCCATGATCAACATGAGCAATAATGGCGATGTTTCGAATGTCACTCACAACAAATCTCCAGTGCATGCCAGCCAACCTGTTTTTTTCAACAGGCCAGTCGCCAGCAGCTTATAGCGTTCGGGTAGGGGTTCAGCTGCGGCGGGAAACCGCCAATTCAGCCAGTGTGATTAAGCCGGTTTTAGCCGGCCCTGATGGCACGCAGTCCAGTGAATCACTGGCCATTTTCGCTTCGGCTAACGCTCGATCGCGGGTGTATTCCAGCGCTCGAGTATCTTTTATCGCTTCTATAACTTGCCCCAAATCTTGCAAGCCATCGGACTCAATGGCGTTGCGAACCAGGGTCTTCTGGGCTTCGCTCCCTTCTCTCATCACGTGAATTAGCGGCAAGGTGGGCTTTCCTTCCGCCAGGTCATCACCCAGGTTTTTGCCCAGCTCGTGGGTATTCCCTGCATAATCCAGCATGTCGTCTGCTAATTGGAATGCCAACCCCAAGTGCATACCGTAATTGGCCAGGGCTCGTTCAATCTCATCAGACGCACCGTGAATGACTGCCCCCATTCTGGCTGCAGCCTCAAACAGCTTGGCAGTCTTGCAACGAATTACCGCCAAGTAGCGCGCTTCATCAGTTCCGGGGTTTCCCTGATTGAGCAGCTGCATCACCTCGCCTTCGGCGATAGTGTTGGTGGTATCGGAGAGGATACCCATGATGGCCATCTGATCGATTTCTACCATCATTTGGAACGCGCGGGAGTAGAGAAAATCTCCCACCAATACACTGGCCGCATTTCCCCACACCGCGTTAGCCGTGTTTTTGCCCCGTCGCAGCTCCGATTCATCCACCACATCATCATGCAGCAAGGTGGCTGTGTGAATAAACTCGATGATCGTCGCCAGCGGAATATGCTGATTGCCCTGATAGCCTACCGCCTTCGCGCAAAGGAGGTGCAATGCCGGGCGCAGCCGTTTTCCGCCACCACCCACAATGTAATCGGACACCTGATTGATCAGTGCAACATCCGAATGCAGGCCATCGCGGATGCACCGATCCACCAACGCCATTTCATCGCGAACCAGGTCAGTGACACTGGCGAAATAGTCGCCTGAAGACGACGAATTGAGATCGTTTACTGTTGCAGACACGGGAAAACTCGTTGCTTGACTCCCCATTATAGGGCAAACGCGGTGATGACTCACGGATAAACCGTCGTTGCGCCTACAGATCGCCAATCGCTTTCTGATAAACTCGTCCGCCAGCAAGCGGCCCTGAATTAAGGAGAAAAACATGGCGCGTGGCGTGAACAAAGTAATTTTGGTCGGAAACCTCGGTTCGGACCCCGACACCCGCTATACCGCCAACGGCGCGGCCATCAGCAACTTGAGTGTGGCCACCTCTCGCAGCTGGCGTGATAAGCAAAGCAATGAAATGCGAGAGGAAACGGAATGGCATCGTGCGGTGCTGTTTGGACGCCTGGGCGAAATTGCTGCTGAATATTTACGAAAAGGCTCAAAAATCTATCTGGAGGGTCGCCTACAAACCCGTAAGTGGCAGGATAAACAAGGTCAGGATCGATGGACAACAGAGATCGTGGCAGAAGAAATGCAGATGCTCGACAGCCGCGGCGGTGGCGGCAGCGCGCCATTTGAGGGCGGTGGTGGCGGCGGTAGACCACAGCAGCGCGGTCCGGGTGGCAACCCTGGTGGTGGCAGCGGTCAATCTCAGGCACCTTCGGCGCCACCTGCGGATGACTTCGACGACGACATTCCTTTTTAATTTTGCTCGCCGCCTGCGGCCATTTTCGCTAGATCGACAGGTCGTCGATTGACTTATCGGTCAAGATGACCTCACTGGATCTCGTGTATATCGATAACTTTAGGAAACAACGTGGCAAAACCTCTCTGGCTCGTCACCGGCGGTGCCGGGTTTATTGGCGGAAATTTTGTTTTGCAATGCCTGGGGCAATGCACAGCGGACGTTGTGAACCTTGATGCACTAACCTATGCCGGTAATTTGGATACGCTTAAGACGGTGATGGGCCAGGAAGGCCATCAGTTCGTTCACGGCGATATCGGAAACCGGGAGTTAGTCGGCAAGTTGATGGATGGCACCCAACCGGCCGCGGTGATTAACTTTGCCGCCGAAAGTCATGTGGATCGCTCCATCGATGGTCCTGCCGCCTTTGTTCAGACCAATGTCGTGGGCACATTGGCGCTGCTCGAAACCACCCTGAATTATTGGCGCGGCCTACCGACCGCAAAGCAGGAAGCCTTTCGATTTCTGCACGTTTCCACCGACGAGGTTTATGGATCACTGGGTGACTCCGGTCAATTCACCGAGACTACCCCTTACGCACCCAATTCGCCTTACTCCGCTTCGAAAGCCGCATCTGACCACCTGGTTCGGGCTTTTCACCATACTTACGGCTTACCGGTACTCACCACCAATTGCTCCAACAATTACGGCCCCTATCAATTTCCGGAAAAATTGATCCCATTGATTATCAGCAAAGCACTGGCGGGCGAGCCTCTACCCATTTACGGCGACGGACTCAACGTACGTGACTGGCTTCATGTATCTGATCACTGCGCAGCAATTACCCGAGTTTTAGAAGCCGGCACACCCGGTGAGGTTTATAACGTCGGTGGTGACGCGGAGATGGCAAATATTGACGTGGTCGAAACTATTTGTGCTGACTTGGATAAAAAGCGACCGCTCAATGAGGGTAAATATCGGGATCAGATTACCTATGTCAAAGATCGCCCAGGACATGACAAACGCTATGCCATCGATGCCAGCAAGTTGAAAACCTCTTTAGGCTGGCAACCTCAGTTCTCTTTTGCTCAGGGCATTGGCGATACCATCGACTGGTATCTCAACCACCAATCATGGGTCGACAACATCCTTGACGGCAGCTACCAAGGCGAACGTCTGGGAATTGCCGCAAACAACACCGGAGACGCTTCATGAGCCGCCGAGGAATTATTTTGGCAGGAGGCAGTGGCACCCGTCTGTATCCGGTAACTCGTGTCGTCAGCAAGCAACTGCTGCCGATTTATGACAAACCCATGATCTACTATCCTCTCAGTGTGCTGATGCTGGCGGGAATTCGGGAAATATTAATCATCACCACACCCCAAGACCAAGCGCTTTTTCAAGCATTGCTTGGCGATGGTGCCAGCTGGGGGCTATCCATCAGTTACGCGGTTCAACCTGACCCTGGTGGCCTAGCCCAGGCTTATCTGATCGGCGCCGATTTTCTCGATGGCCAGGATTCCTGCTTGGTTCTCGGCGACAACATTTTTTACGGACATGGACTGGTTGAGATGCTTCAGCGCGCTCATCAGCGACCCACGGGAGCAACTGTATTTGGCTACTGGGTGAGAGACCCGGAGCGTTACGGCGTTGCTGAAATCGACTCAGCGGGAAAGGTGATTGGGATCGAAGAAAAACCCGACAAACCAAGATCCAATTATGCCGTTACCGGATTGTATTTCTATGACGGGAATGCGCCGGAATACGCGGCAAACCTTAAGCCATCACCTCGAGGCGAGCTGGAGATCACAGATCTTAACCGTGAGTATCTATCAAGGAACGCGCTTCATTTGGAACGCATGGGACGAGGTTATGCGTGGTTGGATACCGGCACACACGAATCACTGGTCCAAGCTAGCACCTATATCGAAACTTTAGAACAACGCCAAGGACTGAGAATTTGCTGCCCAGAAGAAATCGCTTTTACCAAGGGCTGGATTTCGGCGTCTGATTTGCGCTCTTTGGCCGAGCCGCTGAGCAAAAATGGTTATGGGCAATATCTCTTGAGATTAGCCGACGGCGGTGCTCAACCGCAATGAAGGTCCTTGAAACACAAATTCCTGGGGTCAGGTTATTCGAGCCCCAAATGTTTGGCGATGATCGCGGATTTTTCATGGAAACTTGGAATCATGCACGCTACAACGAGGCCGGTCTGCCGGTAAAATTTTCACAGTCCAATTTGTCAAAATCGAGCAAAGGCGTGTTGCGCGGACTGCACTACCAAGAACCCCAACCTCAGGGCAAGTTAGTGCATGTTTTGACCGGTGAAGTATTTGATGTCGCTGTCGACATACGGCAAGGATCTCCAACCTTTGGCCAGTGGGAAGGTTATGTCCTGCCCGGAGATAACCATCGCCAACTTTACGTCCCAGAAGGCTTTGCCCATGGCTTTTGCGTGATGTCAGACTTTGCGATTTTCAGCTATCAATGCACCCGGGTGTACGCGCCACAATACGATCACAGCCTTCGCTGGGACGACCCTGAAATTGGCATCCAATGGCCCATTGATTCGCCCCGGTTATCAGAAAAGGACCAACAGGCCCCTGCACTCGCAGACTGCGAGCAGCTCCCTAAATACCGTGTCAATACTCCTGCCGACAGCATTTGAAGTCCAACTGCTTGATGAACTTGAGCAAGCCGTTGATGGCTCCTGCGCAGAACAGTGCACTTTTCAGGATCGTTATTGGGACGAGTTAACCGCCCAAGAACGCACCCCTCTCGCTAAAGCCGCGGTTAAACGACGGCGTGAATTTGCTGCCGGTCGTAGGGCAGCTAAAAAATGTGCCCAACGCCTGGGAACACCCATCGATCGCCTGCTCATTGGGTCACAGCGAGAACCTTGTTGGCCCAGTCAGATAACCGGCGCGATTAGCCATGATGCAAGCAGTGCGTTGGCTTGGTTAGCACCATCAGAACACCTACGCGGACTAGGGTTAGACGTTGAGAAAGCCTCACGTTTGAAACGCGGAGCTTGGCGGCTACTTTTCACCCAAGCCGAACTCAGCTTGTTGGAAAAAAGCGACGACTCAGAACTGGCGTTGATCCTATTCAGCGCAAAGGAAAGTGTCTACAAATGTTTGTTCCCAACGGTCAATAGGTATGTTGGATACAAAGAGGTGTCACTCGAACCCACGGCAGACAATCAACTGCATTGCGTGACCAACGAGGCGCTTGCAGAAGAGTCGGGAGTCAGTGACTTGCTGGTCTGGTTTCTAAGGGGGCCGAAACGTCTAGCGACGTGGACTTGGCTGCGCTGAGAGAAGTAAAAAAGTGACCCGCAGAGACTGGCGCAGACCCGCTATTGATGCCTAGCCGCCAGTCAAGTCTGCTGCTCGCACTATCCCCTAGGGCGCTGGCGTACCGGTCGTCCGCGACTGGGTTGTCTGGGCATACTGCGACCCGAAGATCCGGCTTGGGCCATGGCTGGGGTTGCGGCTAGAGATATTACAACCGGAACAACATATCCCGCTTTTTTCAGTAACGCTCTTCGGCTTTTCTGACTCATGCTGATTTCCTTTGCATAGCATTGCCGCCCCCCAACGACAATCGACAGGAATCAATATACCGAAACTATCTTCTGGGTCCTCAGAAGCGTCACAATTCTTAACAAGACAGACTTTATTGCTTTCCTACCCGATTCGCACCCTACTCTTACCTTCTGCTACCCCGCACAATTTTCGGCCTGCTAAACCCTCCAACTCAGACAAGCGAACGGGCCAGTTCCTCATAACGGGCGTCATCCTTTTTCGACTCACTGGGGTCGTTATCGGATACTGCTTGATCCGGCTCGACATCAAACAGCGGTTGACCTTTTTTAACCACCACACCGTCATCTGTGACCAACAGCTTAACCATCGTTCCAGAGAACCTTGCTCGAACGACGTTGAACATTTTCATAACCTCAATTACATACAGCGGATCGCCCACCTCAAAATGATCTCCCGGCTGAATGAATACCGGCAAATCTGGCGCTTGCCGGGCGTAATACATGCCACCAGACTCAGACAAAATCTGATTGCCAGTTGCCTGAGGCGGCGGTGCAAGGATTAAGCGCGCAGCGGACTGAGCTTCGCTGTTTTGGAGCTTAGCGGGTATCTCTACGCTCAGATCTTGACCCACTCTGAGGTCAAAAAAGCCGCTATCACGAGCAATAAGCATGGGTAGCGCCAGAATTTCCAGGCCAGATTGAAAACCTGCGTGGGCGCCCTGAATCGCACTCCATGAAACCCCATCCAGAGACTGCTCTGGGCCATTCAACAGAGCACTCAGATCCTCGTAATCAGTGATTGAAAGGCGTTCCCCCAAGGTCTGGTAGAAGTCAACGCCCTGACGCAACACTGCCTCATCGTGATCCCAGATGACGTATGCCGGCGGTTGCTCAGGCTGCATGTCCATGGACAGAAATTCGTAAAGATGATCCAACACGGTCACTGGGTTGACCGACCACACCCAGCGATCACCCTCGAAGTGGCCATAGCTAGACGCCGCGCTAATCCACCCAGAAAGCAAATGTGCCCGGGCAAACAACTTTTTCATCGGACGCAGAACCAGCGAGCGCTTTTGCACGATCGTCGCTAACCGTTGTTTGCCCTGGGCCTTGTCAGAACCCGCTAGCAGATGACGGGCCAATGCCGAGTATGCAACCTCCAGATCCCACTGCTGCATACTCGTAGCGAGATTCGCCACGGCAACCAGATAAGGCGGCACGAACCGCGTACCCACTTTGGCCCGAACATCGTTGGCTAGCAGCCAGTGCAGCAGTCCATAATGAAATTCCAGATTGGTTTCAAGGTCGCGTCCACGTAATTTTGTCCGGCGCATTACGTTTGCTAGACGTTCGCAAGTTTCACGGCGTGAGCCACCGACGGTTAGCAATAAGGCGAGATTACTGTCATACGCGCCGGCCAGATAATAGGGCATGAACAGGCCAGTATCCGGATTGACCACGCTGATACCTTGATCGTCGCGAATTTCGTCGGGTAAACACTCAGACCACGATTGAATCAGTCCTCCGGCATGGGGCGCTAGCGCGTCGTTGGTCGCGTTCAGACGCATCTCAATCGCATCCACGTTGCGCACCACTCGGTTGGGTTTAGGTAGGCGCTCACCGTGAGCTGCCAAGATCGTCATCGCCTCGATTAACGCATTAACCTGAAACCCGTCTTCCGGGTCTTCCGGATTGATAAATTGCAGTGCGTAGCTAAGCTCAGTGACCCGGTGTTCCACCTGAATACGGGTATTCATCTCCATAAAATAGTGACTGTTGCCGTCAACAATACACTCCCATGTCGACACGGAATCCAGCCCCGTTGCTAGACCAAATCGCTCGGCCTCAGCCTGCATCCGATTAAGCAGATCCAGTTCGTCTTGCAGGGACTGGGCGCGCACCTCATTGCCGCCTTTTCGTGACGCCTCTATCGCCCGCTCCAATGAGGGTTCGGTAACGGATATTTCCAACAGTTTCTGTTCATGCATCTGCAGGGAACAATCTCGGGAACCCAAAGCGATGCACCATTGACCATTGCCCAACAACTGGACTTCCTGGTGCCGGTTACTGTCAATATTTAGCTCAATGAGCAGATTTTTATTATCCCCTGGGCCAGTGGCCTTCACCTCAGAAAATATCTCTCGGGCCTTCTCTGGGGCCTGGGCCGCAGCTTTTGCCACGCAGGCATCCGGAGAATCACCTTCGTAACTACTGGGTGATTCCAAAAGACGCTGCCCCTTGCCGCCACCGCCACCAATGGCCTTCAGGCGCAACCGGCGATCTGGGTATTTTTCAAACAGCCTCGCCACCTGACGGCGAATTTCCTCGCACAACTCATCGACGC
>CAZLJY010000115.1:0-15773 GCA_964559945.1 uncultured Gammaproteobacteria bacterium
ATTAACGGTGCCGCCAATCAGGGACACGGTGCCGGCAGGAGGCGTCCCGTCCTCAGCGTCAGTATCGTTGGCGGTGAGCTGCGCTGCGGTGAGGGTTACCTGGCCACCCTCGCTGGCGCTAAAGCTACCGCCTGGGCCGTCATCATTGGCCACCGGCGAATCGTTCTGCGCCGTCACGGTGATGGACACCGTTGCGCTGTTGCTGGATGCGCCATCGCTATCGGTGACCTGATAAGCAAAGGCGGCGTTGGTGGTTTCTGAGTCGTCATGGGTAAAGGTAAAGGTCTGGTTACCGTTGTCCACTGCCGTGCCGTTCAGCTCTCCACCGGCCAGCGAGACAACACCGCCCGGCGGTGTACCGTCTTCGGCATCGGTGTCGTTGCCGGTAAGTTGGGCAGCGGTGAGGGTCACGCTGCCACCCTCATTGGTTAAGAAGATGCCGCCCGGGCCATCGTTATTGGCCACCGGCGAATCGTTTTGCGCAGTTACATTCAACGACACCGTTGCCGTGTTGCTTTGAGCGCCATCGCTGTCGGTTACCCGATAAGCAAAGGCGGCGCTGCTGGTTTCGGTGTCATCGTGGGTGAAGGTAAAGGTTTGGTTGCCATTGTCTACCGCAGTGCCGTTGAGGTTGCCGCCGGCCAGGGACACAACCCCGCCGGGTGGTGTGCCGTCCTCAACGTCAGTATCGTTGGCGGTTAGCTGGGCCGCTGTCAGCGTGACCGTTAACCCTTCGCTCACGGTAAATGCACCGCCCGGTCCATCGTTGCTGGCCACGGGGTCATCGTTTTGTGGGGTTACTGTGAGCGACACCGTTGCGGTATTGCTAAGCGCGCCGTTGTTGTCGGTCACCCGGTAAGCAAACGCTGCACTGGTGGTTTCTGAGTCGTCGTGGGTGAATGTGAAGGTCTGGTTGCCATTGTCTATCACTGCGCCATTCACGTTGCCGCCCATCAGGGTCACGGTGCCGCCAGGAGGCGTGCCGTCTTCGGCGTCGGTATCGTTGGCGGTGAGCTGCGCGGCAGTCAGAGTCACCGTCAGCCCTTCTGCGACCGTAAACGCACCGCCGGGACCATCGCCGTTAGCGATGGGATCATCATTTTGTGGATTCACGGTTAAGGTCACCGTGCCAACGCCGCTGAGTTGGCCGGTGCTGTCTGCAATTTGATACTGAAAACTGGCGCTGGTGGTCTCGCTGCCGTCGTGGGTAAAGGTAAAGGTCTGGTTACCATTGTCGACCACCCCGCCGTTGGTTGTGCTACCCGCCACGCTCACCGCACCACCCGGTGGCGTGCCATCTTCGGTGTCCGTGTCGTTGGCCGACAGGTTGGCCGCCGATAGCGTCACGCTGGCCCCTTCGTTAACCTGAAATAGTCCGCCGGGCCCATCATTCACGGCCACAGGTGGGTCGTTGGGTGCCGCTAGAACGGTGACGTTGACATATTGGTGGGCGCAGGAATTGGTTTCTCCACCGGCGCCATTGTTGCGGCAGGCGCGATAGACAAACCGATCGTTGCCGGTGGACACTCCGTCGTGGGTGTAGCTGAAGGTGCCGTTGCTGTTTAGGGTGATAGCAGAAGCGCTGTCGCCGCCAAAAAACACGCCGTTGTTGGCGGGCTGAAATCCGCCTGAATCGGTCAGCAGCAAGCCGGCATCGTCGTTGCTGAGCAGGGAGGTGCCGCCGCCATCAACGGTGCTAACCGTGGCACCGGTAACCACGGTGATATTGTCAACGCCCAGCACGGGGATTCGGTCCGGTGAGAAGAACCAATTAAACCCGGTGTTGTAGAAGGTATCGGCAGAGGTGATGCGAACGTTGCTGCCATTGATGAAGGCGCCGCCGGTTTGGCAAACAGCAAAACCGGTCTGGCCATCATCAAAATCTACGTTGACGTCACAGCCGGTTGCCAGGCCGCCGTAGTTCAGGGTGACGGTGTAGTCATCGGCAGTGCCCGCAACTCGGTCAAGGCCGGTTTGCGCATGCAGGAACGTCGCAACCTCGTCGGCCGCCAGCGCTCGCTGATCTTCATCGCCAAAGGACAGCTGTTGCATGATGGCCTCGGTTTGCGGCAGGCCAAATATCGTTTGCGAGACGGTTCGATCCGCATTCGTTACAAAGTTGTCGCCCACAGGAAGGTCGGCAACGTCACGGGAAAAGGTGCTGGACTCAGGGGTGTCGGGCAATTGAAACGGGTTGTTTACGTCGGTAAAGAACCAATGCAAATTGACATCATCACCGCGTAAGTCATCACTGGAGCCGATCACGTCGTCAGCGCCGTCATCGATGTCGAATGTGCTGTTGGCGCCCATGGTTGTCTTGGTGTAGTCCCTGTCAGCGGAAGGTAGCCCCGATTCAGTGGCCAAATTCACGTGGGCAAGGCCAGTACAGTGGCCCAGCTCATGAATAAACACCGACTCAAAATCTACTTCATTGAAGGCCAGTGGGTTGTCGTTGCCAAGGCGAACGTTGCCCACGGTAGGCACCAGGCTGTTGAGACGGTCGATCGCATTTTGCACCGGTATTTCCATCGCGGCCGCGTTGGTTGAGTTCGGATCGATACAGACGTTCACGACGATGTTGCCACCTGCGCCGGTGTAACCGGTGGGGTGGGTAACGACATCAATGCCGTTGGCGTCCCCGGCAAAGATGTAGGCACCGGCGTAAATGTTTGACGGTGACAGCGTGACGGTTGCTGCAACCAACAGCGGCACTAGGGAGCGTCTCATGGCAGCGCCTTGGGCTGGATCGATTTTGCCTTGGCAACCGGTGCACCCAAGTCGCTGTTTGCCAGCTCAAGTAATTGGCGCTCAATCGCGGCCAGGTCCTGGATGGGGGTGATGCTAGGAAAACGTTGCTGACTTTGCTGCAGATTGTCAACGATCAATGGGTCTTCGCCGGCACCGTCCCAAAACATGTTCAGTACAGAGACGGTGGAATCAGACGAGTAAAAGAGATCGCCGCCAGATTGTCTGGCGCTGATGCTTGCCTCCTCGGCGGATTCTGCCAGCATGGTTGACGCGTTTTGGTCCAACCCATTGCTCGAAAGCTGCACAATCAGGGCGTTCAATTCGTTGATGCTCAACCGCGTTTCGTAAAGCCCAGCTTTCGGGGAGAACGCTGAGTAGTAAACCTGCACTCGGCCGGATCCGTAGATCCGGATTAATGGTGTCGGGTCCGGTCGCTCAATTTTCAGCGAGTAGCGATCGTATTCCAATAGCAGAACCTCATCGCTGGTGGAGTACGTTGGCAACGTCTGGGCCAGCGCTGTAGCGGAAACGATCAGCAGGCTGGCTAAAAATATTCTCACCGGTTTCATAGGCTTCGATGCTCCGTGCGGGTTATGCAGTTGGCTCAATTTTCTGGCAACGCCGGACAAAGGTTTAAGGTCCGAATTCAAATTATGGGTACAATTGCCCGGGAGTTGAGCGCAGCCAAGTGGCTGTATCCTAGGATTTGCGCCCATGTTACCGATATTGCGCAAACTTTATGGGATCTGCATCCAAGTTCAGGAACTCGCCATGAAGCAGGCGCGCTTTAGCCTGAAATGGGAACGTCGGTTGAGTACCGTATCTTTCCATGGGGTCTCCGATTAGCGACGATAACGTAACGGCATGAGTGAAAACTGTGCGACATCAAACCGACCATAAGGACATTGTGCATTGACCGATTTCCCCAATTTTGTTTCCCACCTTGAATGCTCCATCTCAGGCAAGGTGTATCCCGCCGGTCAACTGCATGGCCTTTCTGAGGCGGGCCGTCCGTTGCTAGTGAGATACGATCTTAACCAATTGGGCGAGCATCTTAAGCGAGACGCCCTGGGTTCCCGTCCTGACACCAATGGGTTTTGGCGTTATCGCGAGTTCTTACCTGTGACCCGCAATGAAAATGTGATCAGTCTAGGTGAGGTGATGACGCCGCTGATAGAACTGAAGCAGTTTCCTCGCCAACGCGGTGTGGGTCACGGCCAAGTGTTAGTGAAGGATGAGGGCCGTTTGCCAACAGGGTCGTTTAAGGCGCGGGGTTTGGCGGTCGGATTGTCGATGGCCAAAGAACTGGGTGTCACTCAAGTGGCCATTCCCACCAACGGCAATGCCGGCGCAGCGTTGGCGGCTTACGCCAGCCGCGCCGGGATGCAGTGCACAGTCTTTTGCCCCGACGACACGCCCGATATTAATGTGCGCGAGATCGCCCTGCAGGGCGGTGACACCTGGCGGGTGAACGGGCTGATCAACGACTGTGGCCGAATCGTCGGCGAGGGCAAAGAGGCTGTGGGGTGGTTTGACTTTTCTACCCTCAAAGAGCCTTACCGAATCGAAGGTAAGAAGACCATGGGCCTGGAGCTTGCCGAGCAGATGGGCTGGACCTTACCCGACGTGATTTTCTATCCCACCGGCGGTGGTACCGGGTTGATTGGGATGTGGAAGGCGTTCGCCGAACTGAAGGCTCTGGGGTGGATTAGTGGCAAGCTGCCGCGGATGGTGGCGGTGCAGTCCACGGGCTGTGCGCCCATTGTAAAAGCCTGGGAAGCCGGCGATGAACACGCGCCAGTGTGGGAAGGTGCAGAAACGGTGGCTGCCGGTATTCGAGTACCAGTTGCGGTGGGAGATTTCCTTATCATTCGTGCGGTCAACGAGAGCGGCGGTTTTGCGCTGGCGGTAGACGATGAACACATCATGGGCTGTCGTGATGAGATTGCGCGCAAGGAAGGGGTTTTGCTGTGCCCTGAAGGTGCTGCAACCTATGCCGCCTATGAGCAGGCGCTGGCAAACGGCCAGGTCAAAGACAGCGACCAGGTGGTGTTATTTAACTGTGCAACGGGCCTTAAGTATCCAATGCCAGCGGTCACCCAAGACCTTGACCAACATCAGCCGGTAGACTACACGCAGTTTTGAGTCTTCAGATTACTCGAATCCATCGGCGAAAATAACCCCGCTGTCTCCGGCCGTCTGCGTGGGGTCCAGACACCAGGTTCGAAGGGTGCCGGAGTCCTGATTCACCGAATCAAAAATATTGAGTGTCCAATTACCCGACGCGTTAGTGCCGTTAAAGTCTGACAGTTGTCCCGTTGGCGACAGTGTTCCGCTCATCGCTGGCGGTGTGATGCTACAGGCATTCTCGGCCGGGCTGGCGGCGGCGTCATCTAAGGTGGCATTGATGTCGTCGTTGCCGCAGCCCAAGGTAGGGCTCACGGCGGGCAAGCCGGGTCTATCCAGCAATGTGACTTCGGTGCCGTTGTGGCTGAGGGTTACGCCCAAGTCGCCAATCCAGGTGTGGTCGACGATCAACATTACATTCACATCGGTGACCGTTGCATTGTCGGGAACGGTGATGGTGCTCGTTGCCGCATTGCCGGGGCCGCCGTTGTCAGGGATGGCTGTATTGGGTGAAATACACACGGCCGGTGCTATATCGATATCAATGGTGACATCGGCGTTGGCACAGTTGACCGGTACACCGTCGTCACAGATCTGATAGGTAAATTCATCGGTAAAGGTCAATGAGCCATCGTGCACATACCGAAAAGTGCCATTGGAAAATAGCTGCAAGGTGCCGTTGTCCGGCGCACTTACCGGGGTTGTGTTGACGCTGATGTTGTCCATGTCGGGGTCAGAGTCGTTGTTAAGTAACGAGGTTTGGCCATTGTTTAGGGTCGTAAGCTCGCCGCCTCTGCGCACTGAGGCGACATCATCCATTGCAATAGGTGGGTTGTTGCCAGAGTTAAGGACATTGACGTTGACATATTGGTGGGTGCAAACATCGGTCTCGCCGCCTGATCCATCGTCAACACATACTCGATAGACAAACCGATCGTTGCCGCCGGACACCCCATCGTGGGTATAGCTGAAGGTGCCATTGCTGTTCAGGACGATGTTAGCGGCAGCCTCGCCGCCGAAGAACGTGCTAGTGCTCATAACCAGGCCGGGTGAGCCTGCCGCTTGGTCCACATCGTTGGCGAGTAAGGAGCTCGCGCCGCCGTCAACAACGCTGGTTGAGCCGCCAAAAGCGACGGTTAGGTTGTCCACTCCTGGCAGCGGGCTACGTTGAGCTGTATAGGTCCAGTTGGAACCGGTGTTGTAAAAGGTGTTGGCTGTGGTAACCACTGCGTTGGCCCCGGACAGACCGCGGCCGCCCGTTTGGCAGACTGCAAAGCCCGTTTCGTTATTGTCAAACGCCACATTCACATCACAGGTCGTGTCGGCGGTGATACCGCCGTAAGTGACCCTCATAGTGTAGTCATCTGCCGTGCCGGCCTGACGGTCGATGCCGGTCTGGGCATGCAGGTAGGTGGCCACCTCATCGGCGGACAACGCCCGCTGAATTTCGCCGCTAAAAGACAATTGCTGCATGATCCCTTCGGTGCGCTCGATGCCGAATACCGAGGTGGATACGGTGCGATCGGCATTGGCCGGAAAACTGTCGCCAGGGGGTAGGTCGTTAAGGTCCAAGGAATAGGTGCCGGCTTGTGGGGTGGTGGGCAAGGCAAAGGGGT
Organism: uncultured Gammaproteobacteria bacterium; assembly: GCA_964559945.1. GTDB lineage: Bacteria > Pseudomonadota > Gammaproteobacteria > Xanthomonadales > SZUA-38 > JANQOZ01. The sequence continues at coordinate 6,492 of CAZLJY010000115.1, forward strand.
TGTTGTCGCCAATAAAAAACCAATGCAAGTTTTCATCATCGCCGCGGACATCATCACCGGAGCCAATAATATTGTCCGGCCCGCGATTGATGTCGAAGGTGTTATTCGCGCCGTCAGTGGCTCTGGTGTAGTTGGAGTCGTTACCGGGCAACCCAGATTCGCTGGCCGCGTTGATATGAGCCAGACCGGTGCAGTGTCCCAGTTCGTGAATGAATACCGATTCGAAGTCAATTTGGTTGTTAGCGATGTCGTTGTCATTGCCGGTGCGAACATTGCCTTCAGTGGCGACCAGCAAGTTGAGCTTGTCGATGGCGTTTTGTACCGGGATTACCATGTTCAATGCGTTGGGTGTGCCGGGCACGATGCACACCTCAACCTCAACGACATCAACCACGCCGTTATAACCTGAAGGGTGGGTAACGACATCTAATTGGCCTTCGCTGGCAAATATGTAAGTGCCTGCGGGGGTGTTTTGCGGCATTGCAGCCATTGCGATGGCGAATGCGGCTAGGGGCGCTTTAAGTCGGTTCATGGCTGCTTTTCCGCCGGCATGGTCTTGGCCGCCGCCACCGGTGATCCGAGCTTGCTGTTGGTCAGTTTCAGTAGGCGGCGTTCAAGCGCAGCAAAATCGCTAAGGGTTTTTAAGCCAGGGAACCGGCGATGATTGGCTTGTAGATTTTCCGCCAGCACGGGCTCCTGGGTTGCACCTTTGAGGTAGAAATTCATCACCGACAAGGTGGCGTCTGAGGAGTAAAAGTAGTGGTTGGGTGATTGCTTTATCGCTTCAGCCTCAACGCTCTCAGCGAGCTTTTCCGAAAGGTCCGTGTGCAGCTCAGCTGCCTGGATAGTGTGTAAAAGTTCGTCCAGCTCAACGGTGTTCAACTGAGTCTCATAGAGCCCAGGTCTGGAGGAGATGGCGGAAAAATACACCTGTACCCGTCCCGATCCATAGATGCGCAATAGAGGGGTTGTGTCGGGTCGATGGAGTTTCAGTGAATAACGGTCGTATTCCAATAGCAGAACATCATCATCCCGAGAAAAGTCTGTTAAGTCCTGGGCAACCGATAATCCAGCCTGTAGAGAAAACCACAGCGTCACGCTCAATAATCCAGCGAGTTTTGACAAGATTCTGCCACTTGGTCGAGATAGAGAGGTTCGATTTTTACGCATAAGGCCGGTTTAGAAGTGTCCCTGACCCAATATGGTATATCAGCTATTTTGCATAAAACTACGGCACAGTTCGTTGTATTGGTAAATAATTGTCATTATTCCGCAGGCCATTCACTGTGTTTGCCGGTGGTGGCAGTGGTGTCTACAGATTGTTTGTTGGCGGCAAACCATGAGCTGCTGTTGTGCTTATTCAAATCCATCAGCAAAAATGGCGTTACTGTTTGAGGTCATCTCAGTGGGGTCTAGGCACCAGGTTCGAAGGGTACCCGGGTCCAAACTGGATGAATCGTAAATGCCTAAGGTCCAGCTGCCCGAAAGGTCGGCGCCGTTAAAGTCAGACAGTTGTCCCGTTGGCGATAGATTGCCGCTCATAGCCGGTGGCGTCGAGTTGCAGGCATCCTCGGCAGCATCGCTGGCATCGTCCTGGAGGGTGGCATTGATATCGGCGTTGCTGCAGCCGCTAGCCAATTTGAAGGTGGGCAGGCCAGGTCGGTCGAACAAGTCCACTACCGTGCCTGAGTGGCTTAGGGTGGCGCTTAGGTCCCCGATGGACGTGTGATCGACAATCAGCACCACGTTAACGTCCGTGACTGTCCCGCCGTTGGGCATGATGATCGTGCTTTGCGCGGGATTTTTCGGGCCGCCATTATCGGGGATTGGGATATTGGGGGATGCGCATACCGCAGGGGCAACATCCACATTGATGGTCACCTCTGCATTGGTGCACGTGATAGGTAATCCGTTATCGCATACTTGATAGGTAAAGCTGTCGTTTCCGCTAAGTGATCCGTTATGGGTGTAGCGAAATGTGCCGTCGGCTGACAGTTGCAAGCTGCCATTGGCCGGCGCAATGACAGGGGTAGGAGTGACACTTAAGCTATCCCTATCCGGATCAGAGTCGTTGTTTAACAGGGAGGTTTGGCCATTGTCCAAAATGGTCAGCTCACCGCCCCTGCTGATTGATGCCGAATCGTCCAACGCAATGGGTGGGTTGTTACCCGAGCTCAACACCGTCACATTGACATACTGATGGGAACAAATATCGGTCTCGCCGCCGGAACCATCGTCTACACAGACCCGATAGACAAATCGATCGTTGCCGCCGGACACGCCGTCGTGGGTATAGGTGAAGGTGCCATCGGCATTGAGGCGTATATCAGCCGCCGCCTCACCGCCAAAAAAAGTCCGGTTGCTCATCACCAGTCCCGGTGATCCCGCTGCCTGGTCCAGATCGTTGGCGAGTAATGAATTAGCGCCGCCATTCACCACCTCGGTTGAGCCGCCAAAGGCTACGGTAATGTTGTCCACTGCCGGCAAGGGGCTGCGTTGGGGTGTATAGGTCCAGTTGGCATTAGTGTTGTAAAACGTGTCGGCGCGGGAGATCGCAATGTTGCGTCCTGACAAACCCTGGCCAAAGGTCCTGCACACGGCAAAGGCACTTTGGCTGTTGTCGAAAGCGATGTTGATGTCGCAACTGTCGGCGTCTGAGATGCCGCCGTAGGTGAGATTTGTCGTGTAGTCATCGGCGGTGCCCGCCTGTCGGTCGATGCCAGTTTGTGCATGCAGATAGGTGGCCACACCGTCGGCGGATAGGGATCGATGCACTTCGTCGAAAAGTGTCAGCTGTTGCATGATGCCTTCAGTGCGATCCAGACCAAACACCTCGGTGGAGACCGTGCGGTCGGCATTGATGGGAAAATTATCGCCAGGGGGAAGGTTGGCTAAATCTTGGGTGTAGGTGCCGGCCTGAGGCATCGTGGGCAGCGCAAAGGGGTTGTTCTCGCCGACAAAAAACCAGTGCAGATTTAAATCATCGCCGCGTAGATCATCTGCGGAGCCAATAATGTTGTCTGGGCCGGGGTTGATATCAAAACGGTTGTTAGGCCCTTCAGTGGCTTTGGTGTAATTGGTGTCGTTACCCGGCAGTCCTGACTCGGTGGCCGCGTTAACGTGGGCCAGTCCGGTGCAGTGACCCAGTTCGTGAATAAACACGGTTTCAAAATCAATCTGATTGCTGGCAATGTCGTTATCGTCGCCGCGGCGCAGGTTGCCTTCGGTGGGGACCAAAAGGTTAAGGGTATCGATGACGTTTTGCACCGGGATTTCCATGCTCGTTGCGTTAGCCGTGCCGGGCACAATGCAAACCTCAACGTTAACGATGTCCACAACGCCGTCATAGCCAGGAGGGTGAGTGACCAGATCGAGCCGTTGTTCACCGGCGAAAATGTAGGTGCCAGCGGGGGTGTTTTGGGGCATTGCGGCCAATCCTAGGGCCAGCGCTACAAACGGCACCTTGAGCTGCTTCATGGCTGCTTCTCGGGCATGGTCTTGGCTACGTGTTTTTTACCTGTCTGCAATGGTATCTCGGCCACTTGAGCAAAAACAGCGGTCTAGTTGGGATTATTGGACAGCCATTGGAAGATTGGGCGTTTTGGGGCAAAAACCGCTAGGTGCTCAGCGTGTTGAACAATTGCTCACCCTTTGCCTGAAGCGAATATTGGGTCACTGGTGGATAGTGTGGTGTAACGACTCGGGAAATCCAGGCATCGTGTTCAAGCTGTTGCAAGCCCATGGCCAAGGCGCGAGGGCTGATTGGGTTTAAGGCGGTTTTTAGGTCGTTAAACCGCTGTCGGGTCGGGCCGATAGCCACCACCAGCGGCAAACTCCACTTGCGGTAGGCCAACCCTTGGCCACCCCACCGCTCAATTTGGTGATGCAGCTGAGTCAACGGTGCAGCGATGCGCTGACCTCGTGCTGATAACAGATACTCCGGTCTCAGCGGGTGACCCAGGCCGGCGTTTCGGGTGATCAACCCAAGTCCAATTAAGTGGTTCAAACTTGCACTGAGTGCGCCGCGGCCGCAGCCAAGTCGGTGGGCCAGGGTTACGAATTTAGCATTCCCGTGGTTGGCAAACGCTGCCAGTATCGGGATGCACCAGCGTCGGTGAGTCAGGTTCGCCAACAGCGATACTGACACGTCTGAAGTGGTTTCTTGCAACATGAAAGTATATTAAGTATAAAAATAGAACTTATCAATCGTATGTGAGGCTGCTATGAGCAATTCTCTCGAATTTGATGGGGGCCTGACCCTATCGGTTCCGGTATCCGACCTGGCGGCATCCATCGCCTGGTATCAGCAGATTTTTGGCATGGAAGTGTTGTATCAGATGGACGAACTTGGCTGGTGTGAGATGAGCTCGCCAGTGTCGAAGGTGAATTTGGGACTAAGCCAGGTCGAACAAGTGAAGCTAGGGGAGACCACACCAACCTGGGGGGTTGTTGACATCAACAAGGCAAAACAGGCGCTGGAATCTCAGCAGGTGTCGCTGGATGGCGACGTGCAGGTCATCGACGGGATGGTGAAGCTACTGACGTTTTATGATCCCGATGGCAATCCCATTATGTTGTACCAGGACATCAGTACCCCCTGATGGGCTAACTTAATCCCCTCTATCAGCCCTGGTGGGCAAAATGATTGCAAAATGTCACCGATGCCCACCAAGCCTGCGCGTTGGAATGCCTTACAATGGGCTTGGGGAGTCTAAAGCAGCAGGGCAGGGTATCGATTGGGAACAGGTCTTTACGACTTATTGAACAAAGGCCCATTGGCAAGCAGCTACTTGGCGAAATTGGCTTTGGTGTCGTTGGTGGCAGTAGCGCCAATGGCGACGGTAGCGTGTTATCTGGGGGTTTCAGGGCCATCGGGAGTGGGCAAGGTCGCCACTTTGGTCCTGGCTGCGCTGGCAGTTGGTCTGGTTTTGGGGTTTCTAGGTTTCAGATCATTGGTGCGACCGTTGAATGAAACACGGGACGCGCTGCAATCCTATGCGGACAAAAAGATCTTGCCTCAATTGCCAACCGATAGTGGGGACGTGGTCGGCGATATCATGAAGCAATCCCAGCGGGCCGCAGCCTTAATGGAAGATGCTCGGCGCCAGCGTGCGGGAGATCGAATGACCGATCCGATCACCGGTTTGATCAACCAACGTTCCGCGGTTCGCCGACTTGGGCAAGACATTCTGCGGGCTGGACGGGATAAGCGCCCCATCAGTTTGGCCATGGTACAAATTGACAATATCGAAGTGTTGGAAGGTCAGTTCGACACTCAATCGCTAAACGCTTTGTCCAGCCGAGTATCGAATACGATTGTCAAAGCAATCCGTGGATCTGACTGGGTTGCCAATCACGGCAAACACGATTTTCTGGTCGGCTTGTGGGGCGTGAAAGCCGACGCGGCGCTCATTGCCTTAGGCAGGGTTGCTGCAACCTTGCGCGATCATCAAGATCAGCCCGTGACCTTAAGTGTCGGCATCGCTGCTGTGAAAAGTTCCGAGGCACCTGATACTGCCATCGGTAATGCCAGCAGCGCGATGTATAAGGCGCGCGCTGGTGGTGGCAACCGAATCATCGTTGATCTTTAGGCGCCCGCTGGAGAGGGTGATTGCAGTTAAAGGAGAATGTTGAGTATCGCAGCACTCAATATGACAATCCAGGTAATCATGGTTCCATAAAGCCTTCCTAGGCTAACCCCGGCGCTGTTACTCAGCCCCCAAGCATGCATTACGCGGCCCAGCACCAATGCACCGCCCAACGCATGCAGTATTGCGGCTTGGACGCCGTTAATTTCCAACAACAACTGCAGTATCAGTGCCAGGGGTACGTATTCAACGGCATTTCCCTGAACCCGGATCGCCTGGGTTAATTCATCCAATCCGCCATCACCTATCCCAATTTTGTTGGACATCCTTTTGCTGGCAACCCGAAAGGACAAGTAAACGATCAAGATTCCGAGGATGCCCGCATAGATCGAGGTGATAGGGATCAATTCGATCATGCTAGATATTCATCCCAGGGGCCGGTAATAGCAATGGTAATACCAGGCTTCTGGATATTGGCAAAGAGCCATTTGCCATCCGGCGAAAAACAGGCGCCGCACCACTCGCTGCCCATGAAATTCCCCTTAAAATCGTTTCGTTCGCCGTTGAGTTTGACGGTGTTACGGGCAATTGGCTTGAGCTGTCCTGAGCGGGTTAAGGCCATCAGCATTTGGCCCGGCCTGCTGCCGTCTTCGCAGATCACGACGGCGCCATTAGGCGACACGGTAAGATTGTCTGGGCGATCAAGGGTTTGTTTGTCTGGTGACTCGAAGATCTTGCGCACCGTTTGATGTTCGATATCAAACACAAAAATCTGGCCCATGCCTGCGTTTCCGCCGTTGGTAGACGAGAAAAACACCTTGTTGTCGCTGAACCAGCAGCCTTCCAAACGGGTAAATGCGGTGCCACCAGCCGCCATGCCCTGACTCACCACGCCGGAGCGGTCCTGATGGTCGGTATTGACGTGGCCGCGCTCTGGATCATCGATATCCACCCAAACCACGTCGAACTCGCGATCGGGCACATCCCGAATCATGTTCTCTCGGCCCGCCACCCGCATCATTTGAAGGCGGCCTCCGGCGTGTAGATTTGTCGGATTGGAAGGGGTAAAGCGGTAGAAACCAGCGGCGATATAACGATCCTCGGTAAGGTAAACCATAGAGGTGTCTGGATCGACTGCTACCGCTTCATGACAAAATTGGCCCATATCACGAATAGGTTTGGCGTTGGACATCCCATCGGTGGGTACTTCAAATACAAAACCATGCTTTTCCTCGAGTTTAATTGCGCGACCATTGATGACCAGGCCAGGGTCAACGCAATCTTCTTCGCAGCTAAGCCAGGTGTTCCAGGGTGTGGGGCCGCCGCAGCAGTTCGTGAGGGTGCCGGAAAGGCTGACCCGCGAGTCCAGCAGTTGGCCGGTCTCCGGGTGAACTCGCAATGTTGTTGTGCCGCCGATAGCCGCCGGGTCGTAGGATTGCGCATCTGGCCCAATGGCGCCAGAATCTCCCACCAATTCATGGTTTCGCACCAGCACTAAGGCCTGATCGTTGTGGGAAACCACCGCCATGCCGTCGTGGCGACCGGGGGTAGGTCGTTTGTCGGACATTAAGTCGTTGGTCCAGCCCAGAGTGTGATAGCGAAAGCCCTCCGGAAGGGCTAAGAGTTCAAGGCCGGTTTGAATGTCGCGCGAGCCAAAGAGTTGGTTGGCAGCGTTGCCAGGCCCCACTGCGAGGCTAGCGGCTAAGCCGCCAGTGCCCATCAGGAAATGTCGTCGGTTCAGCATCGGATCATCATCAAAAATAATATCCTATGATACCGCAGTGCCAGCGTTGTTGGGCGCGACGACAACCTTAGAAAAGATCGGTTAGCGACGTATTGCGTGCTCCTGTTGCCGGTACCACTCGTAGGTGCTCTGTAACCCGCGCTCCAGATCGATTGTTGCACGCCACCCCAGTTTTGCTAGGCGTGACACATCCAGAAGCTTGCGAGGCGTGCCGTCCGGTTTGCTGGTGTCGAAAACGAGTTTACCCTTGTAACCAATCACCCGGCACAGTGTTTCCGCCAGTTCGCCGATAGTGCAGTCCACCCCTGTGCCCACGTTAATATGGCTCAGCATGGGTTGGGTGTGTTGCTGATACGTAGCGTCATCCAGCGTCATCACGAACACGCTGGCCGCCGCCATGTCATCCACATGAAGGAATTCGCGCATGGGCTTGCCGGTGCCCCAGATCACGATTTCTTCGGCGTCCTGCGCCTTCCCCTCGTGGATGCGTCGCATCAATGCCGGGATCACGTGGCTGTTCTCAGGGTGAAAGTTGTCGCCAGGACCATACAGATTTGTCGGCATCACGCTGCGGTAGTCGCGGGCATACTGGCGGTTATAACTCTCGCACAGCTTGATGCCGGCGATCTTGGCAATGGCGTAGGGCTCATTGGTGGGTTCGAGAGTGCCGGTGAGCAGCGCATTCTCAGCCATGGGCTGCTCAGCGTACTTCGGGTAGATGCAGGAAGAGCCCAGGAGCAGGAGTTTTTGAACCCCGGCCTCGTGGGCTGCGTTGACTACGTTGGCCTCAATCATCAGATTGTCGAAAAGAAACTCCGCCGGGTACTCATTGTTCGCGTGGATGCCGCCCACTTTGGCGGCCGCAACGTAAACCTGGTCGATGTGGTTGTCGGCGAAAAACTGGCCTACAGCTGCTGGCTTGCGAAGGTCCAGCGTATCGCTGCCTGCGGTAATGATGTTGTGGTACCCCAGCGACTTGAGTTGTCGCATGATCGCCGAGCCAACCATGCCTCGGTGCCCCGCGACGAAAACAGTTGCCGAGCGATGGTTATCCGCTCTATTGACCTCAGCACTCACGCGTCTACCCGCACCGGAAGCTCAAGGCCATGGTCGCGCAGAAGCGCGTGACGTTTAGCGTCGATTAGGTCATGGGCGACCATCTCGGCGCACATTTCCTCGACCGTGATTTCCGGCTCCCAGCCCAGCATCTCTCGGGCTTTCGATGGATCGCCCAGGAGCGTCTCCACCTCGGCGGGTCGGAAGTATCGCGGATCGACCCTGACGATGGTCTGGCCAGGCTTCACCGCCGGCGCTGAATCACCCTCAACAGAGTCAACGTAACCCACCTCATCGAGCCCTTCCCCTTCGAACCGCAGAGTGATGCCGAGATGGCCTGCGGCCAGTTCGATGAAGCGACGTACCGAGATCTGAGTACCGGTAGCGATTACGAAATCTTCCGCCGTTTCCTGCTGCAGCATCATCCACTGCATGCGGACGTAGTCTTTCGTGTGACCCCAATCGCGTAATGCGTTCAGATTTCCCATGTAGAGCATTTCTTGCTGGCCCAGAGCAATGTTGGCGAGCGCGCGGGTAATCTTACGGGTAACGAAGGTCTCACCCCGGCGAGGCGACTCGTGGTTGAACAATATGCCGTTGCACGCATACATCCCATAGGCTTCACGGTAGTTCACCGTGATCCAGTAGGCGTAGAGCTTCGCCACGGCGTAGGGGCTGCGGGGGTGGAACGGGGTGGTTTCCTTCTGCGGAACCTCTTGAACCAGGCCGTATAGCTCCGATGTTGACGCCTGGTAGTACCGCGTGCTCTTTTCCATGCCAAGAAGGCGGATGGCTTCCAGCAGACGCAGGGCACCGAGACCGTCGACATCGGCCGTATATTCCGGTGCCTCGAAACTGACCGCCACGTGGCTCTGTGCGCCGAGGTTATAAACC
>CAZLJY010000116.1:0-15710 GCA_964559945.1 uncultured Gammaproteobacteria bacterium
ATACGGGGTCTCCCCATTTGTAAGCTAAGGTGCGGGCAAATTTAGGCGCGAACCCCCACTCCGGAGCGGCGTGAAAAATCTCCCCCGAAGCCAAAAACCGGACCTTGTCGGCGCCCAAACGAAAACCACTGAAATAATTCTGGATGGGGGCCAAAAACGGGATACCCCGGGGGGGGGCCCCCAGGGATTTTGGGAAGGTCCATGCCACATCTTGGCGGCTGGCAATTTTCTGATAGCTGTCCCAGGACACAGAGCCGGTAGGGTTGCCGATCCGGAAAATGGAATACAGCAGCAGATTAATGGAGCCGCTGCGTGCTCCCACAATTAAATCCGCGCCGGACAGGGTATTGGTGAAACTGGTTTTGGCCTCGGTGCGAATTTGGTTGACTCCCACCAGCAGCGCCACGCTGATCGCAATGGAGGCAATGGTGAGTAACGCCGTGCCGCGCCGGTTGAGAAGGCTCTTAAACGCTAGGCTGCCAATGAGGGTCAATGTGCGCATTATTGTTGCGCCGCCGGGTTGATGTCGATGAGATCGATGCTGTGCTGAAAGCAGGACGCCAAGGCTGGGTCATGGCTGACAAATAGCACGGTGCTGCCAGCTGCCGCCGCCTCACTGAGCAGGACGGAAATAAATTGTTCTCGATTGTTCGCATCCAGCGCCGAGGTGGGCTCATCGGCCACCAGCAGGCCAGGCCGGCCAATCAAGGCTCGGGCTGCAGCGACCCGTTGTTGTTGGCCGACGCTTAGCGCGGTGACTGGTCGCTGCCAGAGATCGGTGTTCAACCCCAGTTGCTCAAGCAGATGCTGGGCGTATTGGGTGAGCGATTGGCCAGCCGAGGCATTGGCCCGCTTAGCTGAAAATCTACCGGGTAGGGTGACATTCTCCAAAACCGATAGGTAGGGCAGTAAATTGAACATCTGGAAGATAAAGCCCACATGGTCGGCGCGAAAACGGTCTCGCTTTGTGGGGCCCAGTTCGTTTAGATCATGGTCCAGAACCTGGAGACGTCCTGCTGTTGGGCTCAGGATGCCTCCAATAAGGCCAAGCAGCGTGCTTTTGCCGCTGCCGCTGGGGCCGCGAAGGAACACCGTGTCGCCACGTGGGACTTCCCACTGCGCGATATTCACCACATTTGGCCCACCTGGGTAGGCAAATTGCAGGTTTTCCATTCTCAAGGCAGGGGCGACGCTATCGCCGTTAGAAACGGGCAAAGGACTCATTGGGTGGAGAGTATCAATGTCTTGCGGGGCCTTGCTACCGGGATGTTGCGAGAATTTTGCGCCATTGGTCTGAACAGGTTTGGTGTTTGCCATGGGTCTTGGCACAATAGTCGCCCCTTGAAGACGTTCCTTTCATGACTTATCAGGTACTTGCCCGTAAGTGGCGCCCCAAAAATTTTGCTGATCTGGTGGGTCAGGACCACGTCGTTCGGGCGCTGGTCAATGCGCTGGACCAGGACCGTGTGCACCACGCCTTTTTGTTCACCGGCACTCGCGGCGTTGGTAAAACCACCGTTGCGCGAATTTTTGCCCGTGCCCTTAACTGTGAAAAAGGTGTCAGCTCCAACCCCTGCGGTGAGTGCCGGGCCTGTGTCGATATCCTTGAGGGCCGTTTTCTGGATCTGATTGAGGTCGACGCGGCGTCCCGTACGAAGGTGGAAGACACCCGCGAATTGCTGGAAAACGTCCAGTACGCGCCCACCAGCGGGCGGTTTAAGGTGTATCTGATTGACGAGGTGCATATGTTGTCCACCTCCAGTTTTAACGCGCTGCTCAAAACCCTGGAAGAACCGCCACCCCAGGTGAAATTTCTGTTCGCCACCACCGACCCGCAAAAATTGCCGGTGACGGTGCTCTCACGCTGCCTGCAGTTCAACTTAAAACGCATTTCTCAGGCCCAGATTGAAGAGTATCTGCTGTCCATTACCGGCCAGGAAGATTTTGAGGCAGAGCCTGAGGCTCTGAAGCTTCTGGCTAACGCTGCAGACGGCAGTATGCGTGATGCCCTGAGTCTGCTGGATCAGGCGGTGGCCTATGGTGCCGGCCAAGCGAAGGGCGATGACGTGCGGGCTATGCTGGGAACCGTGCAGGCGAAGCAGCTCAATGACTTGATGAGTGCGCTATGCACCGCTGATGGCGAAGGGGTGTGGAAGGCGGCCCAGGAGATGGTGACCCATTCTCCTGATTTTGGCCGTGTGCTGGGGGAAATTGCGCAAATCTTGCACCGCGCTGCGCTGGTTCAGCTGATGCCTAGCGTGGAAGACGACGATGCCTTGGTCCAGGCGTTGGCCCGGGGGCTGTCGCCAGAAGATTTACAGCTTTATTACGAAATCACTTTGCACGGCCGGCGAGATTTGGATCTTGCGCCCGATCATCGCTGCGGCTTTGAGATGACCTTACTGCGTATGCTGTCGTTTACCAATGTTGAGGGTAATGGCAGTGACAGCGGAACTGATACATCATCCTCTCCTAGTTCCCAACAAAACTCGCCGCAGAAAGCCCAAGCCTCAGCCGCGCCTGCCGGCACATCGCAGCCAACACAGTCCACCGCTCCTGCGGCCCCTGTTAGCGATGCCGGGGCAGCCAAAGCCGAAGCACGCCGGCTAGCGGCAGCCATAGCGTCAGGCTCAACGCCACCGCCGGCGGCGCCAAGTCCAGCGGATCCAGAAAAGGCGGCGGTGTCTGTGGCCCAAACTGAGATACCTGCCGAGCCGGTTGAGAGGCAAGCGCCGAGCGAGGTGGCAAGGACGACATCGCCCCTTGGCGTTGAAAATGCGGCAGGGCACGCCCCTGAGCAGGCTGCCGATCACAACTCTGAACAGGTCTCCGAGCAGTCCTCAAGCAACCCGGCATTAGATTCGGTGCCGGCTGCGTCGTCTGTGCCTACCCCAGCACGAAACAACGACCAAACTCACGATCCGGCGCCCATGGCGCCAGACTCAACAATCGCCAGCCGGGTCTCGGCGACGGCCCATGCGGCACTGGATTCGGAAAACCCGATGCCTGTTGCATCTACAGCGTCGCAGATGCCTGATCCCGCACCGGTAGAACGCCTGCCCGAGTCCCCGGTATCCGCTGATGACAGCGCCCAGCCCCAGCCAGCCCATTCCTGGGATGGCATTATTGATAGCCTGAACCTGAGCGGAACAGCGGGTGTGTTGGCCCGAAACAGCGTTCTGAAACGGGAAGGGCAGGGGCGCTATCTGCTGACCCTAGATCAACACATGGAACACCTGCACACGGCCCAGGCGGAAGCGCGAATTCGCGAGGGCTTGGCGCGCTATTTTGGCAAAGACATGCAGCTTAAGTTTGCGGTGGGTCAGCTCGACGATCACACCCCGGCTGATCGTCACACCGAGGCCACTGAGCAGCGTCAACGCGACGCTGAGATGGCCATTGACGAGGACCCCTTGGTGCAATCGCTGAAGCAACAAATGGGTGCAGAAATCATTCCTGGGTCGGTAAGACCTAACAGCAGCCACTAACCCAAACGGCAACCGATACCCCAGCGCGGCCTGAAGGAATTGGCAGCGTTGCTAGAGAAGTAAATATTGGTAGCGCAGTCTCTGCGCTACCCTAACGATTGACCGCGCCGTTGGCGCACTCGGGAGAGATCATGAAAGGACCACTGGCCGGGCTGATGCAGCAAGCCCAGAAAATGAAAGAAGAGATGGAGCGCTCCCAGGAGGAGATGGCTCGATTGGAGGTGACCGGCGGCGCCGGCGGCGGCATGGTTGAAGTGTTGATGACAGGCCGGCACGAGGTAAAGCGGGTAAAAATTGATCCCAGCCTGCTCAACGATGATGCCGACATGTTGGAAGATCTCATTGCAGCGGCGATGAATGATGCCACGAACAAGGTGGCCTCAATGCAAAAAGAGCAGATGGGCGATATGGCCAGTGGTTTAAACCTGCCTCCAGGTTTTAAGTTACCGTTTTAGCCTGTGTTGGTCATACTTTCACGCTAAATGTCCCAAAGCCCCTTATTGGACCAACTGGTTGATGCACTGCGCTGCTTGCCTGGCGTGGGGCCCAAGAGCGCCCAGCGTATGGCGTTTCATGTTCTGGAAAATGATCGTGATGGGGGCTTGCGCCTTGCGTCAACCCTGGAAGATGCGGTTTCGCGTATTGGTCGATGCCAACGTTGCCGCACTTTTTCTGAAGAGCCGATTTGCCGCACCTGCAATGACGATCAGCGCGACCAAAGCGTCATCTGTGTGGTAGAAACCCCGATTGACGCGGCGGCGGTTGAGCAATCCACCGGGTTTCGTGGCACCTATTTTGTGTTGATGGGGCGCCTGTCGCCGCTAGATGGTATTGGTCCCCAAGAGCTAGCGTTAGATCAGCTGGCGGTGCGTTTTGATAACGAACCGGTAAAAGAGGTCATTATCGCCACCAACCTAAGTGTTGAGGGTGAGGCCACTGCCCAGTACCTAACCCAGATGGCCCGACGTCATAACGTCAGCGCCAGCCGAATAGCCCATGGTGTGCCCCTAGGCGGTGAGCTTGAGTACACCGACGCATCCACCCTGGCCCATGCCTTTGCAGGGCGCCGAACCATAGAGTCCTGATCCATAAGGAATGAGCGGCTATGTCCGAAACCCTATTTATTGACATCATCGAACGCCGAATTCCGGCCGATATTGTTTATGAGACTGACGAGGTGCTTGGCTTCAAAGATATCAATCCAGCAGCCCCACACCACGTGTTGTTTGTGCCGAAACAGAAAATCCGTACGATTAACGACATTAACGCAAGCAATGGGTCACAAGTCGGCGCTTTGTTTGTTGCGGCGGCCCAGTACGCGAAGGAAATAGGCGTTGATGAGGACGGATACCGGGTTGTGATGAACTGCAACGACGCGGCTGGGCAAACGGTGTTTCATATCCACCTGCATTTTCTAGCAGGACGAAATTTGAGCTGGCCCCCAGGTTAAGCAGGAGATTTCCAATGAACGAAAAAAACCAAGGCTGGCGCTTGCCTGCTATTGCTACCGCGTTGGCGGTGGCCGCCTGTAATGGCGCCCAAAGCCCAGAGACCCAAGACATGGCTAAATCCTCCGTTGCCGTAGATCAAGGACGTTGGGACATTGCCAGCATTAACGGCAATCCACCGGTCAGTGGGGTGGAGAGTTGGCTAGAAATCGATTTGGCCGGCGGTAGCGTGACGGGAAACGCTGGTTGCAATAATTTCTTCGCCAGCTTTAAAGGCGATTTAGATAACTTACAAATGGGGCCGGTGGGCGGCACCAAAAAGATGTGTCCCGGGGATCCAATGGCCCAAGAAGCGGTGGTCTACGAGATACTCAGCAGCGCTACTGCCATGCGAATTTCACCTACCGGCGAATTGGTGGTTGAGAGCAGCAGTGGCGAGATGACCGCAAAGCCTGCGAAAAAGGGCTGAATTTACCTTTTTTGCGAGAGGATAGATCTTATCTATCAGCAACATAGTTGCGACCTATTTTGGACCGCGTGTCCGATAGCCTAGAATAGGCATTCACCATCATCCTTAATCGTCCGCTGGAGGACCTATGGAACTGAAAGGCTCAAAAACCGAAGATAACCTGAAAGCCGCATTTGCCGGAGAATCTCAGGCTAATCGTCGTTACCTATATTTCGCTCAAAAAGCCGATATTGAAGGCTACAACGATGTTGCAGCGGTTTTCCGCTCGACCGCGGAGGGCGAAACCGGTCATGCCCACGGACATTTAGAATATCTTGAAGCCTGCGGCGACCCGGCAACCGGTGAGCCCATTGGTGGGACCTCAGATAACCTGAAAGCCGCTATCGCTGGCGAAACCCATGAGTACACCGACATGTATCCCGGTATGGCTCGGGCCGCCCGTGAAGAAGGCTTTGACGAAATTGCAGATTGGTTTGAAACCTTGGCTAAAGCCGAGCGCTCTCACGCCAACCGTTTTCAGAAAGCGCTGGACGAGCTTTCCTAAGCGATTTGTTTTACCGCCCGGGCGCCTATCCTGGCGCCCGGTCTTTCTGACCCGAGGGAATTCGCTTGAGCAATGCCACGGCGGGACCGCGAGAAGGTGGGCTCGACGCCCCAACCCGGCACCCTATTGACTGGAAAAATCCAGACTTCTGGGACCAACAATCACTCAACGATGAGCTAGAACGGGTCTACGATATCTGCCACGGCTGTCGTCGCTGTGTCAGCCTATGTCAGGCGTTTCCCACGCTGTTTGATCTGGTGGACGAGTCCAGCACCTTTGAAGTGGATGGTGTTGCTAAGTCCGATTACATGAAGGTGGTAGATCAGTGCTACCTGTGTGATCTGTGTTACCAGGCGAAATGCCCCTATGTGCCGCCCCATGAATGGAATCTGGATTTTCCGCACCTGATGTTGCGGGCCAAAGCCCAACAATTTCGCCAGCAAGGCGCACCGCTGAGTCATAAGGCACTCACCAATCCGCTGAAGATGGGCAAGATGGCCACGCTACCTGTGGTCGTTAAGGTGGCGAACAAGGTTGGAAAGTCCAAGACCGGCCGAAAAATTCTAGCCAGTGCGATGAAGGTTCATCCCGAGGCCAATATCCCAGAATACGCTGACCCGCCGCTGGCCAAACGCAGTGGGCTTGCTGCCGCCCCTGATGCGCCGCTCATAGCGGCCGGTCGGACTCGGGGCAAGGTGGCCATTTTTGCCACCTGCTATGGCCACTACAACATGCCAGAGATGGTGGCCGACATGGCAGCGGTATTCCGCCATAACGATATCCCCACCCAGGTCATCCAGGCAGCGGCTTGCTGCGGAATGCCCAAGCTGGAGTTGGGAGATCTGGATACGGTGGATGAGTATCGCCAACGCACCGTGCCTCAACTCATAGAGGCGATAGGCGAGGGTTGGGACATCATCACCCCCATTCCCTCCTGCACCCTGATGTTCAAACAGGAGTTGCCCCTATTGTTCCCAGAGAACGCTGATGTTGCGACGGTTCGAAGCCACATGTTTGACCCCTTTGAATACCTGTCGACCCGCCATAGCGAAGGCTTATTAAAAACCGATTTCCCTCATGCGCTCGGCAAGGTGGCTTACCAGGTGGCCTGCCATCAACGGGTCCAGAATATTGGCCCAAAGACTCGGGAAATTCTGGACCTGGTGCCCGATACCGAACTCCAAGTACACGAGCGCTGCTCAGGCCATGACGGCACCTACGGGGTGCGTGAATCCACCTACGCTCATGCGATGAAAATCGCCCGTCCGGTGGTCAACAAGATTAAGCAGTTTGAGCCCGAGCACGTAACCAGCGACTGTCCATTGGCGGCAGACCACCTAGCCCATGGCGCCCAAAGCGCCAACGCCAGTCACCCAATGAGCCTTCTTCGGCAGGCTTATGGAATTTGACTGGTGCAATATTTTTTAGAGAATTATCATGAGCTTACAACTAACAATTGATGATCTAGATAAGCTAGAAGATTACGCCCAGCTGCGCGCAGATTTTCGCCAGGAGGTGCTGGCGGAGAAGTCTCGCCGGCGAGTGGACGTGGGACCCAATCTCACACTGTATTTTGAAAACCGACTGACCATTCGCTACCAGGTTCAAGAGATGCTGCGTATTGAGCGCATTTTTGAGCGGGACGGAATACAAGAGGAATTGGATGCCTACAATCCATTGATTCCCGACGGCGGGAATCTAAAAGCCACGGCAATGATTGAGTATCCTGACGAGCAGGAACGTCGGGCCAAACTGAGAGCACTAAAAGGGATCGAAGATCTAATCTGGGTCCGCGCTGGGGAGGGTGACCGGGTATTTGCTATCGCCGATGAAGATCTTGAGCGAAGCACCGATGACAAAACCTCCGCCGTGCATTTCCTGCGCTTTGAATTACCCGACGCCGATCGTGACGCCTTAAGGGCCGGTGCGCCGCTATTTATGGGGGTCAGTCACACGGTCTACGATCACGAAACCCAGGTGGCAGAAGCCACCCGGGAATCATTATTGGCGGATTTCAGATAGTTGGATGTTTGCCAACTGGCATTCACCGTGAACGAAAGGGAGCAACCCGCAGCTTAGGCGGACTTCGCCTCATCATCGTTGGCATCGTCTGACTCTTCTGACGTGGAGTCCGCTTCAGCATCTGCAGTATCGTCCTGGGATTCATCAGCGCTTGATGCGTCCACCTCCGTCGCCGTGCTATCAGTCTGTTCTGAAGAGGTATCAGGGGCCTCCGATGGTTCCGATTCGCTCTGAGCCTCTTCGTCTGCTGAGGTGGCTGCGATTTCTTCGCTGACCTGGTCGGCGGTAACCACTGCGGCGGCTAGCGCTGGCACTGCCTGGCCTCCTTGGTGACCCAGACGGTTTAGGGTAATCACCTTGTCTTCCCGGTCTGCCAATCGCTTTTGCAGCCGCTCGGAGTCCATTAACTCTTGGGCGCCGCTTTGCAATTGATCAAAAACTTCTTTGTAGCTATCGGTCAGTTGGTCGATGGCATCCGCGGTTTTGCCGAAGTGATCTGCCACTTTATCTCGATACTCATCCAGCTCTTCCCGCACCTTTTTAGCGCCGGGGCTGTTGTCGCCGCCGCCTTTGGTGAACAGTAGAGTGATTCCTGCTCCAACAAGCGCGCCAACAACGCCGGCCAGCAGCAAAGCAATATTTGGGTCCACAGTTAATCTCCTTTGGTCAGCCAGTCAGTCTGGCGATCAATCACTTCATCAAACACGTTCTCATCGCCCTGTATATAGCGCCTGAGGGTTGAATGGACAACGGGAAACGACAATTGTTTCCAAGGAATGTCTTCGGGTGCAAAAAGAGCGACTTCTTCGCTCTCCTCGCCCACGCCAAACTCGCCATTTTTCAAGGTTCCCCGGTACATGGCGTAAACCTGACCGATATGCGGCAAGCTGGTAATGCCCATTAACGAAAGGCCCTCTGGCACGGCCAGAGCCTCTTCCCAGCATTCTCGGGCTGCGGCCTCAGCGGTGCTCTCTTTGAGCTCCATAAAACCCGCTGGCAGTGTCCAGTAGCCTTTGCGGGGCTCAATAGAGCGTTTGGCGAGCAGAATTTTGCCCTCCCAGGTCAACAAGCAACCGGCCACGACTTTGGGGTTTACATAGTGAATCACGCCACAATCCCCACACACTGCTCGTCGGTGTTGGTCGCCCTCGGGGATTTTGTATTCAATGTTCCCCGAACCGCATTCGCTGCAGAATTTACTCAAAGTTATTTATCCAGAACAGTGCAGGGAGTAATTATCCCTAGTTTGGTAGAAAACGGCGAGCGCTAGTCTAACTTTATGACAAATCTTTGCTTAGCTGGGCTCCGGTGGCTGCCCACTGACTGACGGCCTGTTATAAATATCGGCAATCAACGTCTCTGGGCTCGGCACATGGATGAGCCGACATTTTTATGCATTGCAAGTCATTGAAACTATGAGAGAACGGAAAACGACGTTTATCGTTCTCGATGTAGAAAACGCCAAGGATGGCTTTTTTGAGCAGCCTGCTAGGGGTGGATTTGATCCAAGGCCCGCACGATACGTTGGTAAGAGCTCAGACGGCCCGGATCAATCTGGCCCTGGCTTGCTGCTGCTTGCACGCCACAGTTAGGCTCTGTGAGGTGCTGGCAGTTGGCAAACCGGCACATTTGGGCATATTGATTAAACTCACCGAATCCACGAGCCACCTCATCCCAGGGCATTTTCCAAATGCCATATTCCCAGACCCCAGGGGAATCGATGATTGGCCCGCCGGCGTCCCGCGGATACCAAGTGGTGGCGGTTGTAGTGTGACGGCCCTTGGCGGTTGCGGCGGATATGGCCTGCGTCTTTAGGGCCAAATCCGGTAGCAGTTGGTTAATGATGGAAGACTTTCCCACCCCGGACTGTCCCACCAGAATACTGGGGCCATCGGCCAGTAGTGCTGCCAATGCGTCTATGCCCGGCGGCCCTTTGGTGCTCACTTCCACAAAGGGATAACCCAAAGATCGGTAAAGTGCGGCTCTGCCATCCCAGGCGCTGCGCTGCGCGGTCTCAATCAATTCACATTTGTTGAGACAAACAATGGCCGCCAGGCCCAGGTTTTCACAAGCCACCAGATAGCGATTGATTAAGTCCCGGGTGGGTTCAGGTTCCGGCGCAACCACAATCACCACTCGGGCCAGGTTAGCCGCCACAATCTGTTGGCGACCCCGTCGGTCGGCCCGGGGAAATATATTACTGCGGGGCTGGATAGCGTTGACTACCGGCGGCTCGTCGTTGGACAACACCACGCGATCACCACAAACGGTTTTTCCCAGCTTGCGCCGGCCTCGACAGGCCACCAGCGCGCCGCCGGTATCCACCAGTAACTCTGCACCATGGCTCACCACAACGGTGCCTTCAGCGTGTTCCTGCTCGGATGGCGTGTTATTTGTCACGGGAGCAATTTAGCCTCTGCTACTATGCATCACAACGGCGCAATGGAATGAATTCTGTGTTAACGGACAATTTGATTTGGGTGGATTTGGAAATGACGGGGCTGGATTGTGATCGAGACCAGGTCATTGAAATCGCCACTATCGTGACAGACAAAGATCTGAACGAGCTGGCTTGCGGGCCGGAGCTGGCGCTGCATCAGCCGGAAAGCGTGATGCAAAAAATGGACGATTGGAACACCCGCCAACATTCTCAATCGGGTTTGTGGGACCGGGTGCGCAGCAGCAATATCAACTACGCCGAGGCGGAAGCTCAGACTATTGAGTTTCTGCGTAAATGGGTGCCCGAAGGCCATTCACCCATGTGCGGCAACAGCATCTGCCAGGATCGCCGGTTTATGGCGCGGGTGATGCCACGCTTGGAAGAGTATTTTCATTACCGCAACTTGGACGTGAGCACACTGAAAGAGCTGAGCCGGCGCTGGGCCCCTCATGTTGCTGAGGGCTTTCAGAAAAACTCCAGTCACCTGGCACTGGATGACATACGCGACTCGGTTGCCGAGTTGCGCCATTATCGACAGCACATGGGGCCGTTGGCGGGGCTGTAAGAACTACTCCCGCCGCTAACCCACGGCGAGATCACCTTCAGCTCCCTGCGAGCAGCCTGTTGAAAAAATCGGAATTCAACGTATCGAAGCTGGGCACATGGATGTGCCGACATTTTCATTGACTGCTAGTCATTGAAAATGTGAGAGAACGGAAAATGACATTTTTCGTTCTCGATGTTGAAAAAGCCAAGGATGGCTTTTTCAACAATCAGCTAGTGTTTTTCCGCAAGATGCATCCAGGTTTCAATCACCGTATCGGGGTTTAACGATACGCTCTCGATGCCCTGATCCAGCAGCCAGCGGGCAAGATCCGGATGGTCTGAGGGGCCTTGGCCACAAATGCCGATGTACTTATCGTGCTTGCGACAGGCGGTAATGGCCATGCTAAGCAGCTTTTTCACCGCATCGTTGCGCTCATCAAAAAGCTCGGCAATTAGCGCCGAATCTCGGTCCAGGCCCAGGGTGAGCTGGGTAAGGTCATTGGAGCCAATGGAAAAGCCGTCAAAATGCTGCAGGAACTCATCAGCCAGTAAGGCATTGGAGGGCAGCTCACACATCATCACAATTTTGAGCCCGTTCTCGCCGCGTTTCAGGCCATATTTGGCCATCACCTCAATCACCTGTTCGGCTTCGCTGACGGTGCGCACAAACGGCACCATGGCCCAGATGTTGGTTAGGCCCTGTTCTTCCCGGACTCGCTTTAAGGCCCGGCATTCCAGCTCAAAGCATTCAGTGAAGTCAGGATCCACATAGCGGGACGCGCCGCGAAAACCAATCATCGGGTTTTCTTCATCGGGCTCGTAGCGCGAGCCACCAATGAGGTTGGCGTATTCGTTCGATTTAAAATCGGATAAACGAACAATCACTGGGCTGGGGTAAAACGCACCACCAAGGGTAGCAATGCCTTCAGCCAGCTTGCTGACGTAAAATTCTACGGGGCCGCCATAGCCGGCAATGCGCCGGTCAATCTGGGCTTTCACCTCAGCGTCCTGTTGAGGATATTCCAGCAGGGCTTTGGGGTGGATACCAATCATCCGATTGATGATGAATTCCAGCCGCGCCAAACCAACCCCTGCGTTGGGAATCTGAGCAAAGTCAAAGGCCCGGTCCGGGTTACCAACATTCATCATCACTTTGAGCGGAATGTCAGGCATTTCCTGCATGTCCGCCCGATTGATATCGAACTCCAGCAGTCCCTCAAAAATAAACCCGGTATCGCCTTCAGCGCAGGACACCGTGACCTCGCGCCCATCGGCCACAGTAGCCGTGGCATCACCGCAACCCACCACCGCCGGAATGCCTAATTCACGGGCAATAATGGCTGCGTGGCAAGTGCGCCCACCGCGATTGGTCACAATGGCAGAGGCGCGCTTCATGATGGGTTCCCAGTCCGGGTCGGTCATGTCGGTTACCAGTACTTCACCGGCGGCCACTTTGTCCATTTGGGAGATGTCATCAATGACTCGGGCAACGCCTGAGCCGATGCGTTGGCCAATGCTGCGCCCTTCGGTGATCACTGGGCCTTTTTGTTTCAGGCGGTAACGCTCAATCACATTGGCGTTATCTCGGCTTTTCACCGTTTCAGGCCGGGCTTGGACGATATAGAGCCGCTGGGTTACGCCATCTTTGGCCCACTCGATGTCCATCGGGCGCCCGTAATGTTTTTCGATGGTCACCGCTTGCTTGGCCAGCTCCATCACTTCATCGTCGTTAAGAGAAAACGCTTGGCGCTTATCTTCGGGCACCTCCAGGGTCTGCACCCCGCTGGCATCACCCACGCCATCTGAATGCACCATTTGAATCGCTTTAGACCCAAGACTGCGGCGCAAGACGGCTCTGTTGCCCTGTTCCAAGGTGGGTTTGTGGACGTAAAACTCATCCGGATTCACCGAGCCTTGCACCACGGTTTCCCCCAGTCCATAGGCGGAGGTGACAAAGACCACGTCTCGGAAACCCGATTCGGTGTCTAGCGAGAACATCACGCCGCTGGCACCCACGTCGCTGCGCACCATTTGCTGAACGCCTGCCGACAGATACACCACGTCGTGATCAAACCCTTGGTGAACCCGGTAGGAAATGGCCCGGTCGTTGTACAGCGAGGCAAATACCTCGTGCATGCGCTCTAGCACCTGCTCAATGCCGGAGACGTTTAGGAACGTTTCCTGCTGCCCGGCAAATGACGCGTCTGGAAGGTCCTCGGCAGTCGCCGATGAGCGAACGGCCACAGAAAGTTCGCCGCCAGCCTGTTCGGTCATGGTCGCAAAGGCCTCTTCCACCGCCTGCTGCAGAGCCGGGGTAAAAGGCGTATCCATCACCCAGCCACGAATCTCAACGCCAGCCTTGGTCAGTTCACCCACGTTATCAACGTCTAGACCATTAAGCCGATCGCTAATGCGCTTAGCCAGGCCGCTTTGCTCGGTAAATTCCCGAAACGCTGACGCCGTTGTTGCGAAGCCACCAGGCACGCTGACCCCGGCTTCGCTGAGGTGACGAATCATCTCCCCGAGAGAGGCGTTTTTGCCGCCGACCTGTTCCAGGTCGTCCATGCCTAGCTCATTGAGCCAGCGGATGTAGTCACTCAACGGAAATTCCTTAAATAGTGCTGCAATGTGAAGCCGCGTATCTTACGGGATTCAGAACTATCCTGTAACCTGACTAGCACAATGGTTAGCATCTCTCTAAGGCAATAAAAAATGACCCAAGCATCTGAATGTACGGTATTTTTTGTGTCCGACGGCACCGGAATTACCGCGGAGACTATTGGTCACAGTCTGTTAACTCAGTTTCAGGGCATCAAGATTCACCAGATGCGTCTGCCCTTCGTCGACGATCCGGACAAAGCGCGAGTGGCTGTGGAGCGGATAAATGCGGCCTCTGTGGACGGTGGGTCGCGGCCTATTGTGATCAATACGTTGGTGAATCAGGAGCTCTCTCAGATCCTGTATGAGAGCAAAGCCCTGGTGCTGGATGTATTTGATACCTTCCTTGGGCAGCTGGAAAAAGAGTTCGGCAAACAGCGTTCGCCGGCGGTCGGTCAGGCCCACGGTTTGGTGGATTACCACACCTATGAAAACCGCATGGACGCCACCAACTACGCGCTAAAACACGATGATGGCGGGGATGTGAACTACACCAATGCCGATGTCATTTTGGTTGGGGTCTCACGCTCGGGTAAAACGCCCACCTGCTTATATCTGGCGCTCCATTACGGCGTGAAAGCTGCCAACTATCCGCTAACCGACGATGACCTGGAAGAAACCCGTTTGCCCGCTCGCCTGCGCCCGCACAAATCAAAGTTGTTTGGTTTAACCATCGACGCAGAGCGCCTACAGCAAATCCGCCAGGCCCGCCGACCCGACAGCCGGTACGCCAGCATGAAGCAGTGCCGCACGGAAGTTGAGGAGGCGGAAGGCTTGTTTCGCCTGCACGGTGTGCCGTGCCTCAATACCACCCATACCTCCATTGAAGAAATTGCCAGCAAGATCTTGGTGGCGTTGAACCTTGAACGTAATATGTTCTAAGCCAACGCGGAGCAACTTTCTTCAGGTAGGCGGCAAAATATCCTGGAGAATGCTTCATGCTATATTCGGGAAATGAGCATTACTGACGTTCCAGCCCCGCGCCTGAAGCAACCGGAATTCAGGCACCTGATGGATCTCTACAACGAGAACTACCGTCAGCTCAATTTATTGTTCGACGATGTGTTGCTGAGCCAGGACCGGATGATCTCAAGGGTTCGCGACGAGCTGCCCATTTATCTGGAGGTGCTAGAGCGCCATCGTTACACCACCGTTGCGCGTTTAACCTATTTTCTGCAGGACGGAGTAGGGCGCATCACCCCTGATCCGGACGCCCGCATTCGCATTTATCACGATGCACAGATGGCTGAGGCCACCCATTGCTACCCCCAATCGGACAGAGAGCCCATGAAAGGCGTATTGGCAGCGCTGTCGGACGTGGTGGACCACCGCTGGAAAATGAACCGGTTATTGGACAAGTGGTTAGATTTCCTGATCCACCAGGGTCATGGTGTTGAGACACTGCGCCCAGCCACCGCAGCGGAATGGCCTGTGGCATCGCCGGCGGTGGATATCAACTTAGAACGATTTAAGAAACAAAACCTGCCCGAAGATCAGGGCTAAGCCCATTATTCGGCTGCTGCTGGCAGCCACCATCTTTTCTTGACACCCAGTGCGATTCTGATAACCTTTCGCGCCTCGCGTATGGGGCCATAGCTCAGCTGGGAGAGCGCCACACTGGCAGTGTGGAGGTCGGCGGTTCGATCCCGCCTGGCTCCACCATTCGCGACGCACATTGACCGCCTAGTGATATTCGGTACAATGCGCCCTCGCTGTATGTTGTCCCCATCGTCTAGAGGCCTAGGACTCCGGCCTTTCACGCCGGCAACAGGGGTTCGAATCCCCTTGGGGACGCCAATAAATAAGCCCGCTCAAAGCGGGCTTTTTTATTGGCGCCCCCAAGTGTCTGAAGAGAACCCCGCGGTTCGACAAATTGCGCCAGCAATTTTCGACAAGCGGCCACCGGCCGCGCAGCCCGCAGGGTCAAAACGGCCCAAAGTCGTTTTGATCAATCCCCGAGATATCCGCAGGCCCTAATTCTCTCTAACCAGCACTAAGGGCTTTTTTATTGGCGCCCCCAAGTGTCTGAAGAGAACCCCACGGTTCGACAAATTGCGCCAGCAATTTTCGACAAGCGGCCACCGGCCGCGCAGCC
>CAZLJY010000117.1:0-15560 GCA_964559945.1 uncultured Gammaproteobacteria bacterium
GCGAAATTTCCAAGCCCGTACGGACCCAATATGGATACCATATTATTGTGTTGGAGGAGCAGCACCCACCAGAGCCACAGTCTGAGTCAGCCTCTGTCGCAGCCCTGGAAGCAGGATATTTTCAGGAGTTTCTCAGAACTCGAAAACCTAAATTTATCGCAAGTTTAGGCGGCGACCCCGAACAACGACTAATGGATTTGGCTGTCAGCCAGCGAGTAGCTGATTCCCCCGAGTTCGACATTGGCGTCCAACTCACCTTGGAAGAAGCTGTACTTGGTGTTTACAAGCAGCACTATTTGGAAAAAAACGTACCGGGCGATTTCGACGCCGTGGCCAAGGAATATTATTTGACCCATCGAGATGAATTTCAGCGGCCGGCCGCTGTCACCGCGGTCCAGGTGGAAATACCAAAAACCGACCATCCCGATTTAGACAACGCAGATCTTCATTGGCTCAGAGAAATAGCAAAGACTCCTGTCGGCGCGCAAATTTTGATTGCGCTGACGCCAGAGTCTGCGTTTGCACAACAGGTCACCTACATTGAAGGCGTTGCGGAGACCGGGCGCGCCACACGCATTGCCATGTCCTTAAAAGCCCCTGGCGATTGCTCTGAAACCACCCCATTGGCCAATAGCTACTTCTTCATCTGCTTAATCAGAAAACACCCGGTATTGCATAGATCCTTTGTTGAGACGAGAAAACCTCTGATTGCTAGGTTCCGAAGCCAGCAGGAAGGCAAGGTGTGGAATTTACATGTGAATGAATTTCATCAGCTGCCCTTTTTCGCTGATGAGCTAGTGGTGGCCTCGCTGCGGACTCGGTACGCACAGACCGATAATGCAAACTAGCAAGGGATACCAAGTATTTCGTTTGTTACTGCTGCGGGAGCTCAGGGAAACCTACGCCAATACGACATTAGGGTTTGTCTGGGCCCTGGTGCTGCCACTTGCTGTACTGGCCATTTACGCGTTTGTTTTTACCCACGTTTTACAGGTTCGTCTGCCCGGTACAGTGAGCGCCGGATTCGTCGCCCATCTGGCCGTTGCTCTATGGCCGTGGACGGCGTTAGCTGACGCTTTAATGCGGGCGACCGGTTCGCTAAGCGATTCTGCTCAATTGATCGGAAAAGTTCAGATACCGTTGCACGTGCTGGTATTGAGCAAGGTCACTGCGGTATTCGCTTTAAGCATGCTCGGTTACGTACTTGTGATCATCGTCCTTGCGACCACCGGCACACCGATTAGTGTGGCAGGTTTACCCATGGCCATGGTGTTGTTAGTGATGGTGTTTCTACTCGCCGCGGCCATCGGGCTCATCACTTCGGTATCGCAGGTCTTTTTTCCAGACCTGCGTCATGCACTGCCGGCGTTCATCATGCTGGGGTTCTTTCTAACGCCCATTTTATACACCATAGAAATGGTGCCCGAGCGTTTCCAGGCAGTCTACCAATTCAACCCTTTGGCATATTTATTCGAGCGGCTTCGAGAAGTCTTGTTAACCGATCAATGGCAGCCTGTTGCCAGCGATGGCGCGATGGTTTTAGCCGTGTTGGCCTTGTTGTATGCAGCCTTTAGGTACTTTCAGCGTTTAGCCCCTAACGTTGAGGAGTATTTGTAGTGACCCAACCCGTTATTTTGGTGGAGGGGGTCAGTAAACAATTTTCCCTGAGTCGTCGATCGGGTGCGGGCGCTTGGTGGCGAACTTTGACCGGGAGCCCAAACTTACCCAATGATCAACAGGGTCAGCAAGTTCTCGATGATGTGTCTCTGTCAGTCAGCCGCGGCGACGCAATCGCCATTTTAGGCGAAAACGGCGCCGGAAAATCCACCTTGCTGAAGATCATCGCTGGCATTATTCGTCCAGACCAGGGAAGCGTCAGCAAATCCGCTAGTGTAGGCGCTATGCTCGAGTTGGGTGCCGGTTTCGACGATCAGCTCACCGGCCGAGAAAACGCTTTAGCCGCCTGCCAGTTAGCCGGCCTGAGCGCGAAAAGGGCCCAATCTTCCATCGCCCAGATTGGGTCGTTTGCCGAATTGGGTTCGGCCCTTGACGAACCCGTCGGCCACTACTCCTCCGGCATGGTTGTCAGGTTGGGATTTGCCGTGATGACTGCGACCTGCCCAGATGTGTTGATTAGCGACGAGGTATTAGCGGTTGGGGACGAGTCGTTCCAAAAAAAGTGCATTGCATGGGTGGAGGGCTACCTCAGTGACGGCGGCACTCTTCTTTTAGTTTCCCACAGCCTCTACCATGTGCAGCGGCTATGTTCTAAAGCCATCTGGCTCCATCAGGGGGCGATTCGCGTCAGTGGCGACGTCTTTTCCGTCTCTCAGCAATATTTGGCCTACCACGAAAAAAAGCTGGATAGTGCGTGCTTAGATGTCGACATCGATGCCGTTTCTCTGGAAAAACTGGAGCTTCAATTATCGACCGACACGGGCTGGACCGATTCGTCCATCGAGGTTTGCGCCGACCTTATGTGCAATGACGGCAGTGAGCCACCCCCGTCGACCCAATTAGTCTGGCAGCTCGGCCGCCTGGATGGCGCCGTTATCAGTGGTGGCAGCGTCGCGTATTCCTCAACGATACGTTGGAAAATGTTCCTGCCTGGAACCTGGTTGCCCGGAAATTTGCGTCTGGATGTGTGGCCGGCCAATGCCCAGGGGCAACGTCTTGGACGAGCGATGCGCAGGATGATTAAAATTAATGGCAAAGCCCGAGAATTTGGCATCCTGCGCCTCCCCCATCGGTGGTTAGCCAATGATTGATATTATCGTCCCGGTATTTAACGCCGCACAGGATCTTCACCGGTGCCTGCAGTCACTGTTGGAACATACTGTCAGTGAATCTCGGTTTTTTTTGGTTAACGACGCATCAACTGATTCCCAAATAGCCCCGATGCTGACTGAATTTGCTCATCGCCGGCCTAACGCTGAAGTTATTACCAACCCTGCGAATCTGGGTTTTATTGGATCGACCAATCTAGCGATGGGCCGCTCACCGAACGACATTGTGTTACTCAATAGTGACACGCAGGTAACAAAAGGCTGGTTAGAGGCGCTGGATCGATGCGCCGGTAGCGATCCAACCATTGCTACTGCGACGCCGTTTTCCAACAACGCCGAGATCTGCTCTCTACCGAAATTTTGTGTCAATAACCCGATGCCGGAAGAGCCAGCGAGGTGGTCTGCGGCTGTGACAATGACCGCCAGTCGACGATATCCCGAACTTCCTACGGGCGTTGGGTTTTGCCTATTTATGCGGAGAAAGGCGCTGGATGAGTTGGGCCTCTTTGATCCTTGCTTTGGGCGCGGTTACGGGGAGGAAAATGACTTTTGTCGACGCGCAGCCCACGCGGGTTGGCGCAACGTCTTGTGTGACGATGGGTTTGTTGCCCACGCTGGAGGGCGGTCGTTTGCGCCGTTAAACATCACTCCCAATGGCGCTAATCTGAAACTGCTGCTGGACCGACACCCGGATTACGAACAGCGGGTTGCAGAATTTATCCAGGCCGACCCAATTCGGCCCATTCGTGAAGCCATCATGGCCAACTACCAATAAACCCTTTAACCTTTGCACGGCGCAATTGTTTTGAGACGCGATAAATCCTCATGATTACTAGTAAAACTCCGCCTGAGCTTCCATTTTCCGGCGAACGCTTTACCCCGGAATGCGTACGAGAGATGGCCTACGAGCACTGGCACCGCTATTGCTTGGCCAGCACGGTGGTGGGCGGTCGACGAGTATTGGACGCGGCCTGCGGCGAAGGCTACGGCAGCGCGCTGCTCGCCGGTTATGCCAAGAGCGTAGATGGTGTGGATCTTAGTGATCAGGCGGTGGCTCACGCCCGTTCTAAATATATTGGTGACAACCTTAGGTTTCTTTCTGCCAGCGTGACTAACATCCCAGTTGTTGATGCCAGTTATGATGCGGTGGTGTCCTTTGAAACTCTAGAGCACCTAGCGCAACAGACTGAAATGCTCACCGAGTTCAGACGGGTGCTGGATAGCACCGGATTCCTGATGATCTCCTCGCCGGACAAAGCAACCTATAGCGATGCCGCTGGATACACCAACGAATTCCACGTTAAAGAACTGTATCGCGATGAGTTGATGGTGTTGCTAAAACAGCATTTTCCCGCGGTCAAGTTGATGGGGCAGGCCATGGCATTTCAATCACTATTGTGGGATTTGGATAGCAATGGGCAGGAGGCAATGGCCAATCATCAGTCATTGCGGCTGGATAATACAGATCTGAAAGTTGGGCCGACGCCCGACCTTGAACCTCTGTATTTCGTGGCCTTGTGCGCGGCTAAACAAGAGTACTTGCCGACCTTGCCAGCGATCTCGAGCTTTGCCGACGGTGAGCAATCGGTGTATGCCCATTATCAGCACGAGATTCGAAAAAACATGGCGGCCGGCGGCTTGTTGAAGGAACGAGACGAAGAGATCCATCGCTTGAAAGCTGAGTTGGCACAACAACAAGCAACTAGGGAAGACGATGGAATTTGACATGGATTTTGGAACCGCGACCCTCTCGCCTGGCACCTCTGACGGGCCGCTGGTCGCTAGCGTTGATGGCCAGGTGGCGCGTCTATCGGCAGAAGAAGTGGTCTTCCATGATCCGCGTAGCGGTGACAATCACGTCATGACGATGGATGTGTTGGCGGCGATGGACGCCAGTCGGCAATTCCAACCTCTGGACAGTCACGTTGCGGGTATCACTCAGCGGTTGCCAGCGTTAAAAGGAAAGTCCCACGCCGTCGAAAAGGTCTTCGACTTTCTGCGCAGCCGCTCGCTAGTGGTGGATGCGGACCACATGTTGGCGAAATTGCAAGCAACGCCCAGCGAACCGTTAGCAGACCCGGCTGGGTTGGTGATTCGGACCTGCGATCGCCCCGCAGAACTGGGTCGATTAGCCTCCTCCCTGGCTGATAGTGAGAATAACTTTCGACATGGTCTGCGGTATTGGGTGGTTGACGATTCTCGCCATAGCGTGGCGGAAAACGCAAAGGCCCTAGCGACGCTGCGCGATGCGGGACTTGAGGTACACCATCTAGATCGAAAATGGCGGCAACAGATGTGCGACTCCCTGCCGGACCCTCGCCTAAGTGGGGAAATTTTAGGCTTGGGTGAGACTTCAGATGTCACCTGTGGCGGTGCATGGAACACCGCATTGTTGCTGACCGCAGGTGAGCGATTTCTGATGCTGGATGATGATTTTGTGTTGGACCCTCGGTGGCCAATGGGCGGCATCAACCAACAGCTCAACGTCCGGGAAGGCGCCCATGTCCCCATGCAGTTCCCAGCGCGAAATATCGATGAGTTGGCGGCGGCATTGCCGATACCCAATGTCTCAGATGGGGGTGAGACCTTTGACCCATTAGGTGAGCACTTGGCCGCTTGCGGCCAATCGCCAGCGGTATTGTTCAGTGACGCATTTGGGTTGGAGGTTTCTGCGAAAACCTTACGCGGTGCCACCTTTCGTGAGATCGACGGCTTGCTCCGAGGAAACGCGATCAAAACCACAGCGGCCGGTGCCTGGGGTGATTGGCGAATGGATACCAATCTGTGGCTTTATCTGGCGCCTGCACAATTTACCCAGGGCATGCGGAGCAGTGAAGCGGCTTACCGGGCGCTGTCCCATCAGCCGGTAATGGTTCATGGATTCATGACGCCTCAGCTCACCCGGATGTCAAACTTTACCCCGCTAGCGTTTGATAACACCCAAATGCTGCCTTGCACCGCAGCAACGGGCCGAGGCGAGGATTTTGCGTTTGCGGCCTGGCTTAGGTATCTGTATCCCGACTCACTTTGCCTGCATTTTCCTACCGCATTGAAACACCAACGGCCGGGCGTTGTGCGGGAGAGCCCGATACCGGAGGTGTATGTGCCCTGGTTGTCGCGGTTTGCTGGCGAATACGCGGCGTCCCGCATGGATCATTGCACCGCAGAGTCGCCATCGGCTCGATTGAAGATGCTGGCGGGTGTGTTTAGAGATTTGGCTGAGGCCAGCTCAGAGCGTCAACAGGTTGTGATGAGTCAATACTTAACGATGCTTAGGTCACAAATTGTTGAGCAGGCACAATCAGCAATGACAAGCATGAATCCGGTAGCAAATTTTTGGTTAACCGATGTCAAGGAATGGATCACCGAAAACGGTCGCAGTCTCACCGCCCCCGGTGCGCCAAGAATGCGTGATTGGCCACCATCACTTAGCAACGCCCAGTGTACTGAGCGTCTGGGTCATGGTTTGCGCCAATACGCCGACCATTTTGACCACTGGCAAGTTCTTTGGCAGCACTGCAAGGGAAATCGGGAATCGTTGCTGAGCCTTTGAGCCGGCGAACGCTGCGGGCCGTTGTTGTTAATTACAACACGGGTCCTTGGCTTGAACGCTGCATCGATGCGTTGCTAGCATCCAGCATCAGGCCGCAGGTTTGTGTGGTCGATAACGGCTCAACCGATTCAAGTCTTGCTGCCATTGCTGACAAGCCCGTTCAAGTGTTATCCAATCCGATCAATCGAGGTTTCGGCGCGGCCTGTAACCAAGGTGCTGAGAATTTGGCCGATGAACAATGGGTCGTTTTCGTTAATCCCGATTGTGAAGTGGAACCCAATTGTCTAGAAATCATGAGTCAGGCTATTTCGGAGCACAGTGGCGTCGGTATGGCGGGCGCTTGGGTGATGAATACCGACGGCAGTGTTCAATCTGCAACCCGGCGCCACTTGCCAACGGTCCGCCGGACATTGCGCAGCCTTTTTCGCCGACCTTCAGGCAGCTTAAGAGATCGTCGGCCAGTATCTTCAAACAGCGCAGAGGTGGAAGCGGTTTCCGGTGCATTGATGATGCTCTCTAGCGAATGTTTCCGGTCCCTAGGCGGTTTCGATGAGGCCTATTTTCTGCATTGCGAGGATTTGGATTTGATGCGCCGCGCATCTCAGGCCGATTGGACTATCCGTCTTTGCTACAACGCCAAGGCTGTTCATGCCAAAGGTATTAGCCATAGCACAGCGCCGCTGCGAGCAAACTTTCACAAACATGTATCGTTCACCCGTTATTTTTGGCCCACGTTGAAATGGATTCCGCGCCTGGGGTGGACGGCCCTGATTTGGGTTCACTTTGTGGTTCGCGTGCCGGTCTGGTGGCTGTCCTCCTTGGGTCGCCGATGACATCTCGGGTGTTGGTGGTGGGCGGTGGCAATCAAATAGCCGCTTTCCTGATACCGGCATTGCTTGCCGACGGTCTGCAGGTCATTGTGCATTCGCGGCGAACGCCACCGCGATGGATACCCTCCCATCCAGCGATGGACTGGGGTACCGGGCCTTTGCAGCAGGTGCATCATCGAGCTCAAGAGGTGGATGCATTGGTATATCTTGCCCCCCTTGGTGAATTTTCCCAGCTCTGGCGACAGCTCTCGCCGGTGGCCCGGGTGGTGGCGTTTTCGTCCACCAGCGCCGTATCGAAGTCGAACAGTCAGGACGATGGGGAACGAGCGTTGGCAGCGGAATTAACAGCGGGGGAAAAACAACTGTTTTCCGAAACTCAAGCCAGCGGCGCCGCCTTGACGGTTCTTCGACCGACGCTCATCTACGGCGCTGGGTTGGATCAAAACCTGACCCGACTGGCCAGCTTCGTGAGGCGTTGGCGTGTCATGCCATTGCTGGGCGCCGGTTGCGGCAATCGTCAGCCAGTGCATGCGCAAGATCTTGCTGATGTCGCCAGAAAGCTCATCGTCGCTGCCAATTCTATCGTAGGCACTTACGATCTTCCCGGTGGGTCCACCTTAAGTTATCGCCTAATGGTTGAAAAGGTTTTCCAGTCCGTCAACCGGACTGCGCGCTTTGTGTCTGTACCCAAGGCGATGGCGCGTTGCGCCCTGCCGCTTTTACGCCAGACCCAGCGTTGGCGAGACTTGAATCTAGCTATGTTGGACCGCATGAACCAGCATCTGGTATACGATGGCAGTCCCGCACAACGGGATTTTGATTACAACCCGCGCCCATTCAGTCCGCAGTCCTCGACCTGGCTGCCACTGGATCAGCAAAAAGGACTCTGATGGCTCAGTACATTTACACCATGATTGGCGTCAGCAAAACGGTGCCGCCAAAGCGAAAAATAATCGAAGACATTTCGTTATCGTTCTTTCCAGGAGCCAAGATCGGCGTGCTGGGGCTAAATGGCGCGGGAAAATCCACCGTGCTGCGGATCATGGCTGGCGTGGACACCGAGTTTGACGGTGAGGCCCGGCCCCAGCCCGATATTCGGGTGGGATATCTGGAGCAAGAACCACAGCTGGATGACAGCAAAGATGTGCGTGGCAACGTGGAAGAGGGCGTTGCTGAAATCAAAGGGCTGTTGGCCGAGTTTGACCAGGTGAGCGAGAAGTTCGCCGAGCCCATGAGTGATGAGGAAATGACGGCCCTGCTTGAGCGGCAAGCCAGTTTGCAAGATGCCATTGAGACGGCCGAAGGCTGGGAACTGGATCGACGCCTTGAAATGGCGGCCAGTGCGCTGAATTTACCGCCCTGGGACGCAGATGTGAAAGTGCTATCGGGCGGCGAGCGACGCCGGGTTGCACTGTGCAGACTATTGCTTTCAAGCCCTGACATGTTGCTGCTGGATGAACCCACTAACCATTTAGATGCTGAGTCCGTTGCATGGCTGGAACGTTTTTTGGCGGAGTTTAAAGGCACCGTTGTTGCCATTACTCACGATCGGTACTTCCTGGATAACGTTGCGGAGTGGATTTTGGAGCTGGACCGAGGACGGGGCATTCCATGGAAGGGTAATTATTCGTCTTGGTTAGAACAGAAAGATCAGCGACTGGCCCAGGAAGATTCCGGGCAGAAATCGCGCGAGCGGGCCATCAAGGCCGAACTGGAATGGGTCCGTAGTAACCCTAAAGGCCGGCGGGCCAAGAGTAAGGCACGTCTGGCGCGCTATGAGGAGCTTTGCTCCCAGGAGTTTCAGACTCGCAACGAAACCCGAGAAATTTATATCCCTCCCGGTGAGAGGCTAGGCGATCAGGTGATCGAACTGGACGGGGTAAGCAAAGCCTTTGGCGGTCGAACGCTGATCGACAATCTGAGTTTTAAAGTGCCCCGGGGCGCCATCGTTGGAATTGTTGGGCCTAACGGTGCCGGCAAGTCCACCCTGTTTCGCATGCTGGCAGGGCAGGAACAACCGGATAGCGGTACGGTAACCCTAGGTTCAACGGTAAATCTGGCCTATGTTGATCAAAGCCGGGATTCGTTGAATGGTGATAACACGGTCTGGCACGAGATTTCTGATGGGCAGGACATCATCCAAATTGGCCGCTATGAGACCCCATCGCGCGCCTACGCAGGGCGCTTTAACTTCAAAGGCGCCGATCAGCAAAAGCTGGTGAAGGTATTGTCCGGCGGGGAGCGCAATCGCCTGCACCTGGCCAAACTGTTGCGCAGCGGTGGTAACACCTTGCTGTTGGACGAACCCACCAACGATCTAGACGTAGAAACCCTGCGCGCCCTTGAAGAGGCGCTGCTGGCATTTCCTGGTTGTGCACTGGTCATTTCTCACGATCGCTGGTTCTTGGACCGTATTGCCACCCATATGCTGTCCTTTGAAGGTGACGGAAACGTGACTTTCTTCGAAGGGAACTACAGCGAATTTGAGCAGCAGCAGACCGACTCAGAGGGATAATTCCGAGGTACAATAGTCGGCTTGAATGAACTGCCCAGAAGTAGAGACCGACCATGTTTGATCAGGCAATGACTATCGCCGGCTATGATGACGAGTTAGCCGCCTCCATCGCGGCTGAGCAGCAGCGCCAGGAAGACCATGTTGAGCTGATAGCGTCGGAAAATTACGCCAGCCCCAGAGTGCTGGAAGCCCAAGGTTCGGTGTTAACCAATAAATACGCTGAGGGTTACCCGGGGCGTCGTTACTACGGTGGCTGTGAGCACGTAGACGTGGCAGAACGCCTAGCCATTGCCCGGGCCAAAGAACTGTTTGGGGCCGACTATGCCAACGTTCAGCCTCACTCCGGGTCCCAAGCCAATGCAGCCGTATTTCTGGCCCTCGTTGAACCGGGCGATACCATTTTGGGAATGAGTCTTGCCCATGGCGGACATCTGACCCACGGCGCCAAGGTGAATTTCTCCGGCAAGATTTTCAACGCCGTGCAGTACGGGCTGGATGAAGCCACCGGCCTGATCGACTATGACGCCATGGCCCAGTTGGCCAGTGAGCACCACCCGAAGATGATCATCGGTGGATTTTCGGCCTATTCGCAAATTGCCGACTGGGCAAAAATGCGAGAAATTGCCGACAGCGTTGGCGCGGTATTTGTGGTCGACATGGCTCATGTGGCCGGTTTGGTCGCCGCTGGGGTTTATCCCAGCCCCGTGCCCCATGCCGATGTAGTGACCAGTACTACCCACAAAACGCTCCGTGGACCCCGGGGTGGATTAATTTTGGCTAAGTCCAACGAGGCCATCGAAAAGAAGCTCAATTCGTTGGTTTTCCCCGGTACCCAGGGTGGCCCGCTGATGCACGTGATTGCGGCCAAGGCAGTGGCGTTTAAGGAAGCTCTGCAGCCCGATTTTTATGACTACCAAAAACAAGTGGTGAAGAACGCCAAGGTGCTTGCTGAGGTAATGATGGAGCGCGGCTTTAATGTCATCTCCGGCGGCACGGAAAATCATCTGTTTCTGATTGATTTAGGGACGCGAGAATTGACCGGTAAAGAGGCCGAAGCAAGATTGGGTGATGCCCACATAACGGTTAACAAAAATGCGGTGCCTAACGATCCGCGTTCACCTTTTGTCACCAGCGGGCTTCGAGTCGGCACCCCGGCCATCACCACGCGAGGGTATTTAGAGGATGACACCCGTCAGTTAGGTCATCTGATTTGTGACGTACTGGATGCGCCCGATGATGAATCGGTTCTAGCCAGGGTCCGTAGTGCAGTCACGGCTCAGTGCCAAAAATTGCCGGTTTATCGACCGGTTAACAGTCACCCTAGCGACTAATTTCCCATGTACTGCCCGTTCTGTCAGGCCACCGATACCCGGGTCATTGACTCTCGCCTCAAAGGTGAGGGGTTTTCCGTGCGTCGGCGTCGCGAATGCATGGAGTGCAATGGCCGGTTTAACACCTTCGAAACCCCCGAGTTAAAATTGCCTAACGTGATCAAGAGCGACGGTATTCGTGAGGCGTTTGATCCAGACAAACTGCGTGCCGGGATGGTGCGAGCACTGCAAAAGCGCCCAGTAAGAACGGACGAGGTAGAAGAGGCCATTTCCCGAATCTTACGAGCGTTGCGAAATCTGGATGCCGATGAAGTGCCATCCAGGGCCATCGGTGAGCACGTGATGCAGGAGTTGTCTCAACTCGACCAAGTCGCCTACGTGCGCTTTGCCTCAGTGTATCGACGGTTTGAGGACGTGCAGGCGTTCAGGGAGGTCATCGAACGACTGGAGCGCACCTCCCCCGGCGGTCTTGATGCGCGCCAGCTCTCCCTGCTTGGGGCTGGCGAGGCTGCTGATTCGGAAAGTGATGACTGACCCACAGGTCCCCGGGCGACAGGTATGACTGGCCAGAGCGCAGAAGCCCAATGGGACGCCGCCCATATGGCGCGAGCCATTATCTTGGCCCGCCGCGGTCAGCTGACCTGTCATCCGAACCCAGCGGTGGGCTGTGTACTGGCGAGTAAAGACGTCATTATTGGCGAAGGCTGGCATGAAAAAACGGGTCAAGGGCATGCCGAGGCCCAGGCCCTGGGTAACGCACAATCATCGACAGTTGGCTGCACCGCTTATGTCACCCTGGAACCCTGTGCCCATCATGGTCGTACGCCGCCCTGTGCTTCTGCTCTCATTGATGCCGGCGTTAGTCGAGTGGTTGCGGCTATGGCAGACCCGGATCCTCGAGTCTCCGGGGCCGGATTTGACCGTCTGCGTGAAGCTGGGATAACGGTGGAATGTGGCTTGATGCAGTCCCAGGCTGAGGCCTTGAATCCGGGGTTTTTGTCCCGTCTGCAGCGCTTCAGGCCCTATGTGCGAGTGAAGTTGGCGGCCTCCATTGATGGCGCCACCGCCATGGCTGACGGTGTGAGTCAGTGGATTACCGGCGAACAGGCCCGCGCTGACGGCCACCGCTGGCGGGCTAGAGCCAGCGCGGTGCTCACGGGTATTGGCACCGTCCTAATGGACGATCCGTCGCTTAATCCTCGGCTTGAAGGGCTGTCCCGAGAGAGCACGGTTATTGTCATGGACAGCCAATGGCGAATGCCGCCGACGGCGCGTCTAATGAAAGCCAATTCGCGAATTATCTGGGTTGGCTGCGAGTCATCACCCAGGCCGTTTTGGGCCGATGACGTTCATGGGCTGGAGGTGCTGGAAGTGCCGTCCGTCGCAGGCCACATCGACCTGGCAATCACCTTGCAGCGATTAGCGCAGATGGAGATTAACGAACTTCATGTGGAGTGTGGCTCGGTGCTCAGCGGTGCCCTGCTGGACGCCGGCTTAGTGGACGAACTGCTGCTCTACTTAGCGCCGACGGTAATGGGGCGGGCAAGCAAAGGCTTGTTCCAGTTGCCCGGGTTGGAGTCCATGGCCGATCGAGTTGCCCTGTCATTTGAGCAGGTGAGACAGATTGGGTCAGATTTACGCCTGATTCTCAAACCGCGAGTGGTGGCCCCGGCGGCGTGCAATGACATAAGTCCATCAACCCTTTCTAAGGACACATCATGTTCACCGGAATAATTCAGGCTGTGGGTCGAGTGGTCGAGATCAAGCCGGATGCTGAGTTGACTCGCTTGACCTTTACTACTTCTGATCTAGCACTCACCGACACGGCGCTGGGGGACAGTATTTGTGTGTCCGGTGCCTGCCTAACCGCGGTGGAAATCAGCGATCATCAGTTCAGCGCAGATCTGTCCCCCGAAACTCTGGAGCGAACCAGTCTGGGGAAACTGGCCATCAACAGTCCAGTCAACCTGGAACTGGCCATGCGGCCTCAAGACCGTCTCGGTGGCCACATCGTTACAGGGCATGTAGATGCTTGCGGCCGAATGGTGAAACGGTTGACAGAGGGGGACTGTGAACGACTCTGGTTCGAGATCCCCAAAGATCTGGGCCGTTTGGTGGCCGAGAAAGGTTCCATTACCGTGGATGGTGTCAGTCTGACGGTCAATGGCGTGACCGATCAACACTTTGATGTTGCGCTGATTCCCCATACCTTGGCCAAAACCACCTTGGGTGACCTCAATGCCGGCGACCCGGTGAACGTTGAAGCTGATATCCTTGCTCGCTACGTGGTGCGCTGGCGCCAAACGGAACCCAATCAATGAATACTATTCCAGAATTGCTGGAGGAAATCCGTCAGGGCCGCATGGTTGTGGTGGTGGACGATGAAGATAGGGAAAATGAAGGGGACCTGATCATGGCAGCCTCGTTGACTCGGCCCGAAGACATCAACTACATGGCGTCCAAAGCCCGCGGCCTGATTTGTTTATCGTTAACCCGCGAGCGGTGTGAGCAACTGCGCCTGCCATTGATGGTGAACGCCAATCAGGCGCGCTATTCCACCAACTTCACTGTCTCGGTGGAAGCGGCAGAAGGTGTTACCACAGGCATCTCAGCTTACGATAGGGCTCATACCATACGCACTGCCGTGCGCCCCGACGCACAACCGGAACATCTGACTCAGCCCGGCCATGTTTTTCCGCTGATGGCACAGCCTGGTGGCGTATTGACCCGAGCCGGGCATACAGAAGCTGCAGTGGATCTAGCGCTGCTAGCGGGATTGGAGCCTGCAGGGGTGCTGGTGGAATTGCTGTCGGAAGATGGATCCATGGCCAGGCGGCCAGAACTGGAAGCGTTTGCAGAAGCTGAGGGTCTCAAAATCGGCACCATCGC
Source organism: uncultured Gammaproteobacteria bacterium (assembly GCA_964559945.1). GTDB lineage: Bacteria > Pseudomonadota > Gammaproteobacteria > Xanthomonadales > SZUA-38 > JANQOZ01. The sequence goes on from CAZLJY010000117.1 coordinate 13,905, forward strand.
CGATCTGATTCAGTATCGAATGCAAACCGAGCAAAGTGTCCACCAGGTGGGGGAACGGCAGGTCAGCACGGTGGTGGGTGAGCTGCGATTGGTCGCGTTTCGAGATCGCATTAAGCAGCGTATCCACTTAGCGTTGGTGAAGGGGCAACCGGAACCCGATCAAGCGACACTGGTGAGGGTTCATGTTCGAAACACCTTAGGAGACGTGCTTGGAGTCGATGAGCCTGAAATGGGTTTGCCGATCCGTGTTGCTCTAGCCGAGTTGGCTGAAGCCCAGGCGGGTGTGCTGGTTGTGCTGGGCGATGATGAAACACCGGATCAAATTCTGCAGCGGGTTGATCCGGAGAATTGTGCCCAAAATGACGATGGCGAAGGCAACAGCGATGAACTTCGCTATTACGGTATTGGCGCGCAAATTTTGGTGGCCCTGGGGGTAGGGAAAATGCGCGTTCTCAGCGCTCCCAAACGGTTCCACGGCCTGGCCGGTTTCGGCCTGGAGGTCATCGAGTATGTTGAGCCCAAGACCCGCAGTGAGGGGCTGACATGAAAATTGATTCGGTGGTGGACGTTGCGCCTCATCCATTGTCGGCTCAGGTAAATAGTGTGGCGGAGAGCGGGTCGGTTCCGGCCTGTGTGGCAATTGTCGCCAGTCGTTACAATGGAGAAATTTTGGAGCGACTTATCGGCGGGGCGATCGACGAACTCGTCACCGCTGGCGTACCGTCCAGTGGAATACATTTGTTGCGTGTGCCCGGCGCCTTTGAGATACCCCAGGCGGTCGTTGGCGTGCTAGATGCTCTGCCGCAATGCGGCGCAGTGGTCACCCTGGGCTGCGTGATTCGCGGCGAGACGCCACACTTTGATTATGTCTGCCAAACTTGTGCTGATGGTGTTGCTGACCTTGCCCGGCGCCAGCCAGTGCCCATAACTTTGGGCGTGTTAACCGCCGACACAATGGCCCAGGCTCAGGCACGCAGTTCAGACGACAGCCATAACAAAGGCCGGGAAGCCGCTCGTTCAGCGTTACAGCTGGCGGCCGTTCTAGCCAACCTGAAGGCCCGCTGACGATGGCCCATTCCGCCATGACTCGGGCTCGTCGCCGCGCGCTACAAGCCTTGTATCAGTGGGCAATCAATCCTGCCCCGGCTAGCGAAATTCTCGAACAGTTCACCCAGGAGCAGGATTTATCCCGAGTGGATGAAGACGCGTTTCGGCGCATGGTACGACATACCATTCGCGATGCTCAGGACATTGATCTGAAACTTGCTGAACATGTCAGCCGGCCGGTAGATCAACTGGACGCCATGGAACTGAGTGTGCTGCGACTGGCTGCCCACGAATTGCTTAACCACATCGAGGTGCCATTTCGGGTGGTGATTAACGAAGCAGTGGATCTGGCCCGTCAGTTTGGCAGCGATCAAACGCCGGGCTTTGTCAACGGCGTTTTGGATAGATGCGCAGCGTCCTGGCGGTCCCATGAGTACAACGAGGCGTCGTGATCTGACGTCAATAGATCATGCCAAGCCATGGCCTTGGCTGGCTGTTGGTGATCGACACCAGACGGACTGCCTCGAATCGCTCATTGTGGTGGGGACGCCAACATGAATCCCAGCCCGGAATTCCAGATTGTTGAGCAGTTAAAGTCGCTGTCTGGCG
>CAZLJY010000118.1:0-15461 GCA_964559945.1 uncultured Gammaproteobacteria bacterium
CCACCTCAAGAACTGAACTGATCCGTGCAAAAAAAGGACCTCTGCCCATCGATCCGACATAGGTCAGAGGGAGTGTCTGGCGTCAAAGCAACACGAAAAAATCTCGGTCGCAGGTATGCCTCCTAAACCTGAGCCAGGCGCCTGACGGGTGAGGTATCTTCCTCACCCACGCCATCGCCGGTGGCGGGCAGTTCCAGCGCCATTTTTTCCTGGATGCGAATAGGGCTGCGGGTTAGCAGCTCCATGGTTTCAGTTTCCATCCCTGACCAGTACAGGTGCGCTTTTTGACGCAAGATCGCGATAGTGTCACCCAGTTCGATGTTAGCCAGATCCATACTGACGGCCACCACTGGTCGATCATCAACCAGTTCTACCCGGTAGACAAATTCGTGATTGCGATGGGGTTGTTGGCTGGTAATCAGCCGGCAAGCATGGCTGAGGTCTGGGCACAAAAACAAGGAATCCAAACGGCTGGGAAATTGCGGCCGCAGGGTAAGCCGCACAGTTTCGAAAACGTATTCGCGAAGCGCCGCGGGCAATCGCTCAACCGCTCGCCCAGCGAACTGAGGCATACCCACCAGATAGCTGGTCATGACTCGCCCCCAGTGACCGGGGCTGATGGTAGAACCCATAAAATAATCGTGGGATGAAACCCAATAGTAATCGCCCATCAGTGCGCCCTATAGGTCCGGATTTTCCTGAAATTCCGGTGGCGAAATCACCGGACCGGGAAGCTGTGGCAACGGCGGCAAAAGATAAATTCCTGGGCTAGGCCGACCACCGACAGGGACAGTGGTCGAAGGTTGATTGCCGCCTGACACGGCATCGAGAAACTGTTGGATGGTGCGAGAGCTAACAGCCATGAGGGAGATCTCCTTGAAAGGATGCGGGTCACATCCGTTGTGTCGGTTGTGACAGTCCTGTCACGACCCGCTTAACCTTTGACGCGCATCCCAAGGTCAAAGCTGATCAGCTACCCAAGAGTGATGATCCGGTCGGCCATTGCCAAGGTTTCTCGTCGATGGGCGACCAATATTCGGGTCATTGGCAAGGCGACTAATGCTTGATTGATTGCCCGTTCGGTGACCACATCTAAATGACTTGAGGCCTCATCAAGCAACAATATGGCTGGACGTTGGTACAGTGCCCGGGCTAACAAAATCCGTTGACGCTGGCCCCCCGAAAGACTGCTACCCATGTCTCCCACCAGCGTTTCATAACCCATCGGCAGTTGATCGATGGTGCTGGAGATTGCCGCCTGCTGGGCGACTTGGCATAGCCTATCGTCATCAACTTCGGGGGCGAACAAAGCGATGTTATCCCGCAGCGAACCGGACAAAAGTTGATCGTCCTGCAATACCGCTGCCACTTGGCGCCGGTACTCACCCCGTTTGAGCTGGCCTAGGGGAACCTGGTCCACCAGTACCTGCCCCTCGCTGGGCTCAAGCAGACCCATGAGAAGCTTGAGCAAGGTTGACTTGCCACATCCTGAGGGCCCGGCAATGGCCACACACTCGCCAGGGGCAATGTCGAGATCCAAGTGCTTCAAGAGGGGAGGGTCATGGGGGTCGTACCGAAAGCACAGACCTTTGGTTGTGATCCGACCGGTCACCTTCGGCAACGATTGTTGGCCACTGGATTCTGGTTCCTGACTGACAATATCGGCCAAGCGATCTAGGTGCAAAGACACCATACGGAACTGAATCCACTTACTGATGAGGGCCTGGGCCGCGCCACTAAAGTGGGCCTTAAACGCCATATAAGCCATCAGCATTCCTAGTGTCAGGCGCGAGTCCAACACCGCCAACGCGGCAAGGTACAGGATCAAAATTCGATCCCCCAGGGTCATCAACTGCAAAAACGTCGACTGGAAGATGCCCAAGCGACTGACCCTTACTTGGTCGTTGATACTATCGGTCAATTGATTAAGCCAACGACTTTCCCGAGCACCTTCTGCGGCAAAACTCTTGATCGTGGGCATGGCGCGCAGGGTCTCCATAAAGTGACTGGCTTCCGCTGCCTCGCTGACCAAGGTGGCTTCTTGAGCGCGCCGGCTTGCTGGATAAAATGCCAGCTGAATGGCCAGTTGTACCGCTAGCAAAAGCAATACCACGAGAGTCAGGGGGCCACTGTATAACCCCATGACCGCCAGCGTGGTCAGCGCCATGACGCCGTCAACCACAGCCTCAACGGTTGCCGTGGTGACCAGCGCCTGGACCGCACTGATCGAACCGAATCGAGACACAATGTCGCCAACGTGGCGGCGTTGGAAATAGTCCAATGGCAATTTCAGTAGATGTCTAAACAGGCGCACCACCCAGGCCAGACGCAGCCGCGTTCCGAGGTAAAGCACCAACCACGAACGGGCCGCACCCATCAGCAACTGCCACAGACCCAAGGTCGCAAAACCCAGCGCCAAGACGATCAATAACTGGGTATCAGCGGTGACAATAACCTCGTCGATCACCAGTTGGGAGTAGTAGGGCCCAGCCAAGGCTAATACCTGCAAAATCAGAGAAAGACCCAAAATTTGTAATAGCGGTCGGCCCACATGGACTGCGGCCTTAAAGAAATGGCGCAATTTAAGGGCAGGTTCCGGGCGAGCCTTTTGAAAGGCATCAGTGGGAGCCAGTTCCATCGCCACCCCGGTAAATTTCTGGTTAGCTTCCGCCAGCCCAACCCGTCGCCGTCCCCGAGCCGGGTCGGTGATCCACAGCTCGTTGGCGGTGACTTTTTCCAACACCACAAAATGATTGAAATCCCAATGCAATACACAAGGCAGGCGCAGCCCTTCCAGCTCACCCAAGGTTAGGCGAACCGGACGGCTCGCCAGTTCTAACCCCTGGGCTATGTGGGTTAACTGTTTGAGGGTGACCCCTTTCAGCGAACACTGCTGGCGTTGGCGCAGCTGATCTAAGGTCATACCCAAGCCGTAAAAGCCAGCCACCATCGCGATGCAAGCAAGGCCGCACTCGCCGGTCTCCGCCTGCATTTGCAGCGGCACCCGGCGGCGCGCCGGCAGAAACTTCAGATCCAGGGCAATCAAGAGCGAAGGGACAACAGGGGCTGAGCCAACCACTGCCAAATCCGCCGCTCCTCCCGCAACAAATCGGCACTGAGCACCATCCCAGGCTGCATTGCCAATGTCGCCAGGTCCTCATCATTGGGGTCAAAGCGGGCGATGACCCAATACGCCGGCTCATTCAGGGACAGCCCGGATGGAAGTTCAGCGGGCTGCACCAAGGCCAGCGACACCACACCCACGTGAGCATCAAGCAAACCGTGTTTTTGATACGGAAATGCAGCCAGTTTTATCCGAGTGGCTTGTCCTGGAACAATTTTTCCGGCGGCGCGGGTTGGGACCAATAATCGCGCCACCAACGGCGCAGGGCCTTGCACCGTTGCCATGACTTGGCCGGGTAACACCCATTGACCAGCGTTGACAGACAGACCATTGACCTGCCCGCTGACGGGCGCTCGTATGTCAAATCGATTGTCGTAGCGGGCGGTCATTTGCCTCGATCGGGCATCAGATAACTGTTGTGACAAACGGGCCAGTTCGGTACCGGCCTCAAAGGGCTGCAATTGCTGCTGGTGACGCAAGTCAATCAAGGTTTGGCGCTGCTGGTCACGGCGCAACTGGGCCTCTCGATGAGCCATCGCTGCCTCCACTTGGCTCATCTCACTGCGCTGAAAATCCGTCAGACTTATCAGCTGGCGTTGCCATGCCCGTTGGGCAACGGAAAATTGTTCGCGAGCAAGACGTAGATGATTGTCAGCGTCTCGCAGTTGCGCATCCAGGAAGTCCAACCGGAGCTGTGCTGACGCAATGGCTTGCTGTCCATGTTCGGCTAAGAGTTTCTGCTGGGTATGGTGACGCTCTATGGCGCCGACGGTTTGATCAACCAACAGTTTTGCGGAATCCAATCGGGCATCCTCCAGGCGTTGCTGATCGGTCCACGACTCCACTACCAACCGATACAGCACCTGGCCGGCAACCACTTGTTCACCTTCCTCCACTAGTCGCTGGGCGACTCGGCCGGCTTTTCCTGGCCGCACCTGGAGCATTCCTTGCTCGGGGGTTAAGTAACCGCTGACGGTTTCTCGCGCGCGGTAATTGCCCAGTAATATCAGCAACAGCAGGCCGCCCAGTAGAACCATTCCCGTTAATAGCACATAGCGCCCAAAACGCGGCGAGGTCAGTAGCACCTGGCCAAACATTTGCTGTCGCCTGGCGTCCAAGGCCGCAGCCCGATAGAGACTAGTTTCCGGTTTCATACGGCGATACGGGGCAGCACTGAAGATCAACGAATGGAGGAAATTGGATACTAGGCATGGACAAACTCTTAACAAACGACATACCCTGACGCGGGGCAAAGCAAAGAAGTTGATCGTCCAACGACTGACTTCGGGGCACGCTAGGCTTTGGACACGGGAGAGAATATGACCTCAGCCACTACCACCGGCCAACCCTTTGGCGGCGGCACTGTCACAGGTGCAACAGCAACCGGTAATCTCACTGGGATGCTGAAATTCTGGCGCTCAGACAACACCGCCGATCGCAATCGTTTGATGACTCAGATCTATCCTGAACTGACAAAAATTGCCGCCCGAGCCCTGGGAAACCAACCACCCCATGCCACCTTGGAGGCCACCGATTTGGTCAACGAGGCGTGGCTAAGATTGAGCCGACAACGCAACGCTAGATGGCGAAACCGCAGCCACTTCTACGCCATAGCAGCGCGTATCATCCGCCGCATCGTGGTTGATCACACCCGCAGAAGGCTCAGCGAAAAACGCGGTGGCAGGGCGCAACGCCTGGACGTGGATGATGTGGCTTTAGCCGCTCCCGGCGGATTTTCCAACTGGCTTGATTTGGATGAAGCACTGTCCCGACTGAACGATATCAACGCCCCTGCCGCGCAAATTGTAGAGTTGCGCTACCTCACCGGCTTGAGTATCGAAGACACCGCTGAGGCAATGGAAATTGGTACGGCGACGGTGGGACGTCACTGGCGGTTTGCCCGAGCTTGGTTGCGGACCCGGCTCTCACCAACCGGTGAATTTTCTTAATTCCAGGATGTAGTGGATTACCGGTAGAAAGGTGATTCACCATCCGGTCTGATTGAGAACCGCTTGTACCCCCATTGGTACTGAGCCGGGCAGCTACGGACCATGGTCTCAACCTGGGCATTGAGTGCATTCAAAGACACTGTTAAATCCGCATCTCTAATTTGCGGATCACCTTCGAGAAAATGTAAATCAAACTGCCTCCCGCCGGGCAATCGCTCGGCGAAAGCAAACACCAGCGGCGCATCACTGCGTTGAGCCATCTTTGAATACAACACCATGGTTAGTGCCTGAAATCCAAAGAACGTCGCGTACTCCCCGCCACCGCCTTTGGGCTGCTGATCTGGCAAAAGGCCAATCATGCGATTTTCTTTTAAGGCTTTGAAAAGGCGGCGCACCCCTCGGGGACCTGCTTTGACCATCTCGCTGCCTTGGCGCTCACGACCCTCGGTGATGACTTGAGAGATCCCTGGGTCTTTCGCTTCACGATACAGAAACGTTCCGTCACCGCGGAATGTCAGGTACTGACAGAGTAGTTCCCAAGCGCCCAAGTGAGGGGCCGCCAGCAGCATACCGGTATCGCCATTGAGGGCATCATCAAACACCTGCTGTCCGTGAATGGTGCGAATAAGGCTTAGGGTTTTTTCCGGGGGCTGATTCCAGAACAAGGGCAGTTCCAAGAATCCATAGCCAATATGGTTCAAGGTGTCCGCCACCAGTGCTGCCTGTTCTGCCTGAGACAGATTGGGAAAACATTGAGCAACGTTTTGACGGGTAATCTCCCGAGTACGGTTTGGCAGCCATCGGAACAACCGACCTAAGCCTCGACCCAGACTTCGGTTGGCCATCATGGGCAAACAACCGATGATCGACAGTAGCCCTTTGAAGAGTTTTCCTCGTTTAGTCATCGCCTGATCGTCGTAAGGTGTTCGATAGAATAATGGGCAGTGGTGTTTGGAATGATCAACTAACCAGTTGTCTGACGCGTTAACCCATAAAGAAGGAATATCGACACCAGTGATAAGGATCACAGCCACTGTCCATCTTGGCCTTGGGTATTATAGCGTTTGGCCGGCGATATCCGCGGATTTTGGTATCAACGATTCTTCGGCAGTGAGTACCAGCCTCCGTCGAAGAGGAGGTAAGCACCTTTTTGGCGAAAATAACGAGGTTTCGCCGATGGGCGGGGTAACAGAAAACAGGCCGTCCGTGGCCCAAAGCAAGGATCCATCTTTAAGCAATTGGACCCACCCATGGTGGGCCAAATTGGGTGCGCCATCCGTGGCGCGGGCGCTCATTCATGCTAGCCAATCCTGGCCAAAATAAGGGCCGTTCCTAGCCCGCGAGCAATTCCCTTTCTTCCTTCAGCTTCCCCTGGCTGATGGAACTATCATGCCGAAGGTCTGCGGTTGGGCCCAGTCCCAGGCGCCCCGCACTGCTGTAAGATCAAACACATGGGATTTGTAGGAAAAATCGCACAGTGATTGCTCTTTTACAGCGAGTTACACAAGCCAGTGTTTCAGTTAACGGCACACTCATCGGAAATATTGAGTCCGGCCTGCTGGTGCTGGTGGGTGTGCAACCGGCGGATACCCCGGCAAAGGCTGATCGCCTGCTGGAGAGAATACTCAACTATCGGGTTTTTTCTGACGATGGGGGTCGCATGAATCACTCTCTGGGCGAATTGGGTGGCGGCCTCCTACTGGTGCCCCAGTTCACCCTAGCGGCGGATACCCAAAAAGGTAATCGACCAGGCTTCAGCACAGCCGCAGCGCCTGCCCTAGGTCAGGAATTGTTTCAGTATCTCTTTGATCAGGCGACCGAGCAGCATGCAACGGTCGCAGGCGGGCAGTTTGGTGCAGACATGCAAGTGACCCTAACCAACGATGGACCGGTGACGTTCTGGTTGGAGGTTTAGAGGCTAAACCTTAGGTCTTAGCGACCCGTCCGCCAATCTCGGATGCTTTGTGCATGAATTCATCCAGGATCATACGACCGGTGACATCGTTGCCTAACTCCTCGGGGAAAACGCTGCGCATGTGCTCACATAAAGCAGTGAGCATTGGCGCGTTGGCTTCTTTCATCGGCCCTAGAATTTCGTTGCCAATTTTTGAGTCAAATTCGTGTAGCTCAAAAAAGTAGGCTTCCTGACCCCGAGTCAAAAATCCCATCACGGGGATGGCAGACTCAGGGCTATCCATGCTTCGCCCGCATCGATACTCAATTTCTTTGCACAGGCGAACGGCACTTTTGGCGTACTTGATGATGGGCTCAGCCACATTGGCCGTATCAAGATCTGAGGCGATTAAGGTAAGCCTGACTCGTCGTTTCAGCACCGGGTCGTCGGACCACTGGGGGTTATTTTGATCCAGTTCCTTGACCAACATCGGTGCCAATGCGCCACAGGAACTGGCCGCCTCCGCGGGAGAGATATTGGGATTTTGTTTTGGCTGCACATTGAAGGTGCTGCCAGCGATCATCAACTCCAGATCATCAAAGACTTCCGGCTCCTGATCTCGATCGAAACCCACCGATTCAAGAATCCGGTGAGCTTCCTGAATGCTGGCGCGTTCGTTGTTGCCGACTAACGCGTCGATATCCGGCTTTTCGCGCTGGCGAAGATCGTGGGTTGCCGCAAACAAGGTCAGCATGACCCAATCCAGTGGATCTAACCGTGTGGCACCGGCCTGCTCACACAGGTAGTTAAGACGGCCGACAAGAATCTCCAGCGCATGGCCTTCATTATGATAGTGATGCAGATCATCGCCCCAGGCACCATGGCGCTGAGCGAATCGAGCATAAGCAATGATGAGTGCGCGCTGTGCCTTGTCCAGGAATTCGGCGTATTGTTCCGCGCCGAAATGCTTCTCGAAAGCGGCCCGTCGCTGCTGTGTGTAACGCAGAAACGACGGATCGTGTTCGCTGAGTCGTTCCTCAGCGATCCGAAAATCTGGAATGTCCTGTTCAACCGCGTCCGGCGGAAATATGGCCTGAGTCATGAGGCATTGCGTCCCAGCATCGATCGAACAGGTAAGCCGCCAGCGCCACACCTGGCGTGTTTTAACGTCATGGTCTGTGAGCCGTGGCAGGTTCCCCGCTGCCTAATCTTATTAATCTTCAGCCAAGTATAGAGCCCAGCAGACAAAAAAGTATAGCGCTGGCGTGCTCAGAACTGCGTTTAGGGTGCTGGGGAACGAGGTTTTTCTGCGCTTAGGAGTCCAGCTGGAGGGCTGCCATTCGCCGTGTTAGCGTGTTTCGACCACAACCTAGAAGCCTTGCGGCCGCTTCCTTTCTGCCTCGGGTACGGGCCAACGCCGCCTGAATCATGAGTTTCTGGACCTGATCACTGGCGGTGTTCATCGGCATCTGTGTGCCGTCGTTGAGTTTTTCCTCAAACCAATGGACAAAGGACTGCTCCCAGCCTCGCTGGACAAATTCCTCGGTGTCGTTGGTGGTTTTCAATCGCTTTGCGATCTGACTGCGCCGAAGCAGCCGACCGGGCTCCATAACGGTGAGGCTTCGACACAGGTTTTCCAATTCGCGAACGTTGCCAGGCCAGGGGTAGCGTTCCAGAAGAGCCATGGCATCTGGACTAAATTGCTTGGTTTCCAGACCCGATTCGGTTGCAGCGAGGCGCAAGAAGTGTTCCGCCAGGGTGCGAATATCTCCTTCTCTATCGCGCAATGGCGGCACTTCGATCTGCACTACGTTCAGCCTGTGATACAGGTCTTCCCGGAAAGCGCCGCTGCTCACTTGGGCGCTGAGGTCTTGGTGGGTCGCCGCAATAACCCGGACATCCACGCCAATGAGCTGGCGACCACCGACGCGAAAAAACTGCCCCTCGGCCAACACGCGAAGCAACCGTGTCTGCAGCGACGGCGGCATGTCACCAATTTCATCCAGAAACAACGTGCCTTTGTTGGCTTGTTCAAAACGTCCAAGGTGACGCTGGGTGGCGCCGGTGAAGGCGCCTCGCTCGTGACCAAAAAGTTCTGACTCCAGCAGTTCGTGGGGAACCGCCGCAGTATTCATTGCGACAAAGGTTTCTTCCGAGCGGGGCCCTAATCTGTGCAGAGCCTGAGCGATGAGCTCCTTGCCAGTGCCGGTTTCCCCGGTCACCAAGACGGACAAATGGGACCGTGACAGGCGACCAATCTGGCGATAGACCTGTTGCATGGCCGGCGACTCGCCGATCATGTTGGGCTGCTCATTGGCCGCCGGCACCGGCAGGGTCTTGGCATCGTCTAACGCCCCGGCCACCGTATCCACCACCACATTGACATCAAAAGGCTTGGCTAGGTATTCGTGAGCACCGCGCCCAAACGCCTCAACAGTGGTGTCAAGATCGGAATACGCCGTCATGACGATCACTGGCATATCGGGCGCTTCTTCGCTGACCCGACTGACCAAATCCAAGCCATCGAGACCCGGCATCCGGATGTCGGTGATCAGCAGATCCGGCCAACCGTCGTTGGCTGCGGAAAGCACCTGGGTGGCGGCACTAAAACTTCGCACCTCCCAGGTATCACGCTTCAATGCCCGTTCCAAAACCCAGCGTATGGACTCGTCGTCGTCCACCACCCAAATTTTTGCGCCATCCATCATGGTAGTGGGAACAGCCATTGCATAATTGTCGGATTGCCGGCGGCCGCCAAGCGGATAATTCCGCCATGCTGATGGGCCACCCGTTGAGCAATGGTTAGACCCATGCCCGATCCGTTGGCACCGGATACCAAGGGCACAAATAGCATGGGCTGCATATCTTCCGGCACACCGGGGCCGTTATCCTCCACTTCCACCGCCAGGGCAGGGCGGTTGCCATGTTCGGGCAATGGGACTCCCCGGCGAATTCGGGTGCGTAAGGTAATCTTGCTGGCGCCCGCTTGGACCGCGTTGATGGCAAGGTTAAGAATGCCCTGAACTAACATGTCGATGTCACCTTCCAGCATTGGCACGGAAGGGTCGTAATCCCGCTTGATCTGTAAGTCTCGATATTGCGCCTGCAATAGCTGACAGACCCGTTCAAGTGGGCGATAAATATTGAGACTTTCTTTTTGCGCTTGATCACGTCGTGACTGCAAGTTGTCCACCAGCCGAGCCAGACGATCAATTTCCGCCACAATCACCTGGGTATATTCATGCAGCTGGGGATCGATTTGGCCTTGCAGCAGCTGAGCCGCGCCGCGCATGCCGCCCAAGGGGTTTTTGATTTCGTGGGCCAAAGAACGAGTAAACCGACCCAAGGCCTCTCGGCGCCAGCGTTCCTTTAAGGCTTCATCGTGCTGAGCACGCCCTGCCAAAGGCATCATTTCGACCCTTAGGCGCTGACCGTTCGGGTCTGATTGGGGAGTGAACGCAACATCGTAATCCTGAACCAACGCACTGCTGGAATCCATCGACAAGCTCTGAATAATGACCCCGCTTTGACCCACAGCACGCAGCGCCGAGGGCAATAGTAAATCGCCCAAAGCACCCATCTGGGCCATCGGCGTCCCTATAGCGGGCTTTTGACCAGAACACTCCACCGCTGCTTCGTTCATGTAAGTGAGCCTAAGCTCAGCGTCGAATAGCATCACTGCCAGAGACAGGGAATCCAGTGACGGGGGTGCATCCGCCTGCGGACCCGGGGTTTGCACCCGGGCAGGTGGGGCTACCGATCGCAGCCCGCCCGCCATCAGTTATTGCGTGCCCGATTGATCACCGATTGCTGGCGCATGAAAAACACCACCTCTTCGGACCGGGCCAGAACTTCTCCGCTGGTAGTGACCACTTCAGCCCGCAGCTGATGCTGTCCACGATCGATACTGGAAAACTCCATGAACAGGCCGCTTCCGGTGCCCGCCACTGAGCCATCAAGCACAAACTGCAGCAAATGCCCAGGTGACAACGGTTGTGTAGTGGCTGCCTGAGCAGTAAACGTTCCCCCGGTACCCCAGAAGTGTTGCTCCTGTGTCGGACTGATCAGACGAAGATCTGCATAAGCAATCAGATCGTCAACGCTGTTGTCGCCTGCGCTGGAACGACTGCTAACTTGTGAGTCGTAGGGATCGGCCACGGTGATCGGGGGTAAATCCAGTGGTTGCGCGTTTTCGCTGGGCGGTTGATCGGTATAGGTTACGTTGCCGTCAGCATCGACCGTTTTGTAAATAGCCTGAGCCCAAAGGTGACCGGGCAGTGCGAGGACCAAAAGGACGAAAAATGTGGCAGATGCGGAATAAATTTTCATGAATCAGGGTTCTCCGTATCAGGGAGCCCATAGTGTAACGCTAGGACAACGGGCCGGACGTTAAACGCCGGCCCGCCGTTAAGTCCCTTACAACGAATAGTAAAGCGCCATTTCAACGGGGTGGGTGCTCTTTCTCAGCATGGTCACTTCTTCCATCTTCAGACCAATGTAGCCGTCAATCAGGTCGTCGCTGAACACATCGCCGGCCTTCAGGAATTCCCGGTCGCCGTCCAAAGCTTCCAGTGCCTGATCCAGAGAATGACAGACCGTTGCAATGGTTTTTTCCTCTTCCGGAGGCAAGTCGTACAGATCTTTATCCATGGGCTCACCGGGATCAATCTGGTTACGAATACCGTCTAAACCTGCCATTAGCATGGCAGCGAAGGTGAAATAAGGATTACCCGCAGAATCGCCGAAACGCACTTCGATGCGGCGAGCTTTAGGGCTAGATACATAAGGAATTCGGATCGATGCCGAACGGTTTCGGGCCGAATAGGCCAACAGAACTGGCGCCTCAAATCCTGGTACCAATCGCTTGTAGCTATTGGTTGAGGAATTGGCAAAGGCGTTAATTGCACGGGCATGTTTAAAGATCCCGCCGATGTAGTGCAGCGCGGTGTCTGACAGCCCGCCATAACCTTCGCCAGCCATCAGGTTATCGCCAGCTTTGGCGATGGATTGGTGCACGTGCATGCCGCTGCCGTTGTCATCAACAATGGGCTTGGGCATAAACGTGGCGGTCTTGCCGAAGCCGTGAGCGACGTTCTGCACCACGTACTTCAAAATCATGTTTTGATCAGCACGGGTGGTCAGAGTATTGAAGGCGGTGCCGATTTCGCACTGACCCGCCGTGGCCACTTCGTGGTGATGGACCTCTACCGGCACACCCATGGCCTCCAGGGTCATGCACATGGCGCTGCGCATATCGTGCAAGGAATCCACGGGCGGCACCGGGAAGTAACCTCCCTTCACGCCCGGGCGGTGGCCCATGTTGCCTTCAGGGTAGGCCTTGTTGCTGTTCCAGGCGCCTTCCTCAGAATCGATGGCATAAGAACAGCCGTGCATGTCGTTTTGCCATTTGACGTCGTCAAACACAAAAAACTCTGGCTCCGGGCCAAAGTAAGCGGTATCCGCGATGCCAGAGGACTTCAGGTAGGCTTCAGCGCGCTTGGCGGTTGAGCGAGGGCAACGGTTGTAACCCTGCATGGTGGCCGGCTCAAGAATGTCACAGCGGATGTTGAGCGTGAGCTCATCGGCAAACGGATCCAGCACCGCAGTCTCGGGCTCTGGCATCAAGATCATGTCTGATTCGTTAATGCCCTTCCAGCCAGCAATCGAGGAGCCATCAAACATCTTGCCCTCCTCAAACAAATCAGCATCAACCATAGAGGACGGGACGGTGACATGCTGTTCCTTGCCTTTGGTGTCGCAAAAGCGCAAATCAACGAACGCGATGTCTTCGTCTTTCATTTTCTTTAGTACGTCTTCGCCAGCCATGACCTGTCATTTCTCCTCAAGATACGTTCGATTTTGCCCGGAATGGGCGCTGCTTTGGGCATGGAGAAGCAAAGCTCATGCCAGAGCCTGACCGGCGCACTATCAACAACGTGATTGCACACCTCATCCCTCATGCACCACTATAGTGCACTATAATGGTGCAATCAATAATTAATGCACCAATGTGGTGATTATTAGCGAGAGATCCAGAGTAAAAGCACGCCAAGGGCGATTCGATATAGGACAAAAGGCAGCATGCCTAGACGGTCAACCAGCCCTAAAAAAGCGCCAATGCACGCCCAAGCGCCCACTGCCGAGGCCGCCACCGCGAGGGCAAATTCACCCCAAGGAGCATCAGCACCGGTTCGCCAAAGATCCCATGCGCTATAAACCCCCGCGGCCCCTAACGCCGGAATCGCCATTAGAAACGCCCATCGACTGGCCGTTTGCCGAGTAAGGCCGGCAGCCAGGCCTGCGCTCATAGTAATACCGGACCGGGAGGTTCCTGGGATCAGCGCCAAGGCCTGGGCCAATCCCATGCTCAGCATGGCCGGCGGCGTTGCCCGGGTTTGGGCTCGCCGGCCAAGGCGGTCAGCCAGCCACAGAACCAGCCCAAAAACGATGGACGCGACGCCAATGACTTCGATGCGCCGCAGTTGGGTGGAAATTTGATCCGCAAACAGCGCCCCGCAGATCACCAGTGGCAAGGTCATCACGGCTAACCATCCGAGCAGTACGCGGCCGTTAAACTCGGGAAATGCTGGCGCATGTTGGTTGCTCACCATGGCCATAAGGTCTTTGCGAAACCACACCATCACCGCTAACAGGGAGCCCACATGAACCGCCACATCCATACTCAGCCCTTGATCGCGCCAACCGAATAGGTGGTTCGCTACAATGAGATGGGCAGAGCTTGAGACGGGTAAGAACTCGGTCAATCCCTGCACCAAGGCTAGTACCAAAATTTGCCAGATTTCCATTCAGACGTCTGTTGTCCTGGTGAACCGTAAGGTCGATGGGTTGATGATCAAAGGCCCGAAACGGTCCAGGGTCAAGGCGCGCTAAGCTCAGTTTGGGGCGAGTAGTGAATCCGGTAAATCACCCCTGCTGTGTCATCGGATACCAACAACGAGCCGTCCGGCCAGTTCAGCACATCTACCGGCCGACCCCAAACCGATTGATCCGCGTCATTCAACCAACCATGGGCAAAGGGTTCGGTGCTAACGACCGTGTCGCCACTAAGGGTAGCAAGGGTCAACTTATAACCACTTTTTTTACTGCGATTCCACGATCCATGTTCCGCCAGAACAATCTGCTGACGGTAGGCATCGGGAAACTGTTGGCCGGTGTAGAACGCCATTCCTAACGGCGCAACATGGGCGCCCAGTGTCGCCACCGGGGGCCGGAAATCGGCGCAGGCCGCCTGCTCACCAAATTCGGGATCGGCGACGTCGTTTCCGTGACAGTAGGGAAAGCCGAAGTGTTGGCCGGTTTCGCTTAAGTGATTGAGTTCGCAGGGCGGCACATCATCGCTCAAAAGATCTCGCCCGTTGTCAGTAAACCAAAGGTCGCCAGTTTGCGGATGCCAGTCAAAACCCACGGTATTGCGGACCCCTCGGGCGATGGTCTCCCGCCCACTGCCATCGGGGTTCATACGCTGAATTTCTGCGTACCCCTCTTCAAGACACACGTTGCACGGCGCCCCGACGGGCACATAGAGTTTGCCATCGGGTCCAAACCCCAAGTATTTCCAACCATGATGGGTTTCCGAGGGAAATTGATCGCTTACCACTTGAAGCTCAGGCGGGTTTTCTAGCCGGTTTTCGATGTCATCCAACCGGTAAATGGTGCTCACCGCGCCGATGAACAGTGACCCTCCGTTAAAGGCAATGCCGGTGGGTAACTTAAGATCGCGGGCAACCACATGCACTTGGTCTGCCTTATTGTCGTTATCCAAATCAACAACGGCATAGACCTTGCCTTCCCTTCGCGACCCGACAAACAAGGTGCCGCGGTCACCCAGAGCCATAGCCCGGGCATTGGGGACCTCTGCGGCGAAGACCTCAATCACAAAACCCTCAGGCAGGGTGATTTTCTCCAGCGGCAGGTCTTTGCCGACACTGTTGGTCACCGCGAGCAGTCCAGCCAACATCCATGGGATCAAAAAACTTTTCATTTCAGCGATACTCCTTTACAGATCCGATGGGCTTAACCGTGATTCGGCCCAGCGGTTATTAACCAATAGGTTCTGGCCAACATCGTCACCATGGGTGAAGTCTAAAAGCCCAACTTGGCGGCTAGATCCGTCAAGGCAGGTCCGGGCAGCGCCAGATTCTGATCATAATTCTGGTAATGCCCGTTGGCTAAATGGTCACGTAAAAAGTTCTCCGGCGGCGGCGCATCCAGTCCCGCCAAGGTGATCTCATAGAGCTCCAATAAACCCGACAGGGAACTTGCCAGTAACTCGCTAAGGTTTGCATCAGGCGCAAATAGCGCACCAGGATTGACGGGATAGATGGTGAGGTTAGGGCAGTCCAGTACCGATCGATACACATTAACGATGGTGTCAGCGCTGATCAGACCCGAACGCCAGCCCAAGGATCGGGCATGTAATAGAAGGTCGCCCGGATGACGGATCGCCAAAATCACGCTTGTGCCAGGCAAAAAC
>CAZLJY010000119.1:0-15145 GCA_964559945.1 uncultured Gammaproteobacteria bacterium
AATCATCAAGCGCTCACCGGTTGGGTGCGGTAGCTGAGCCATTTGTTCACAGGCCGTGTGAATGAGTGGATAGCTCCAGGTTAAGCCGTCGAAAACGCCGAACGCTGCAAACTGAAAATCTTGCTCACACGCCACAAGATCTCCGTCGAGCTCGCCCAACGCGGTGGCTCGACCAAAACCCGCAATAACGGAGGCTGCAGTTCTATCCTCGTTGAGGCGCAAGACCTGACCGGAAAACCCACTCGATAAGGCATAAACCTCCTCGTTTCCCCCAGTTCGCACAACAGTTGGTGATACTGCGCTGGAAGCCAGCGCCGACACAAAACGCCAACTGGCACCGTCCCAAATTGCAAATACACTCCCACCGAACCTGCCTGTCACAATCAACTCGGGGCCAGATGCTGATTGGGCAACAACCATACCGGTTATTGGTCCGCCCAGATCGACCTCAGTGAGCTGATCGCCAACCAGCCGTATCAATTTATCGCCGCAGCAGCTCCCCGCAGCATAAACAGCGTTGTCGGCACCCCGGGTGAAACTGCGCATGTGTTGGAATCCGCCATCCAGCGCAAGAGGCACAGGCACCCAATGCCCTGTTGCCTCCTGGAGCACTGCCAGCCCTCGCGTCCGACGTCCAGCAACGCTAAAGATTGAACCGCTTACGTACAGCAGGCCATCGTGGCGCACCACAGATTCAATTTGACCGGTAATGGTTGGTTGACCGAACAGATCGACCCATGCGCCGCCTTGAGCGTTCTTCCAAGGCGCGAACCAAAACAACAGTAAAAGAGGAACTAAAGAACGCATAGCTAGCAGACGTGTCCCGCACATCGCACCCCCAAACGAAAAAGGCAGCTGGATCGTGTATGCGCTCCATCACGCGAGAGCGAGGACTTCAGATTAGTCTTCTCGCTATCATTGGTTTTGTCAGAGCGCCAAATTTTCCCCAGCTAATCTCTCAGTTTCCCGCACCTGACAGCTTCCATGAAAACAATCAGCGTCAATCTACTTCAGTGGTTGAAAGGCGTTATTGGTTCTGCGCTTGCGGAAAACCAGCAACACAAGCCTGGATGAATGGGTACTTTTGCCCTATCATCACGAACATGAATATTTTTCGGGAAAAGATTCGGTTGAGCTGGAAAGCGATGGTCATGGTAACGCTAGTGACCCTGTTTGCAGCACCACCGGCGTTAGCGGTTTTTTACGGCACTTGGATGAAGAGCGGCGAGAAAAAGCCGTTATTCAAGCTGGAGAAGGACTCCGACAACGCTATTGTTGGACATTCCAGCGTGCGTCTGAGCTCTAGTCGTGCGAGTGAAAAAGACAAAGTGCTTGCTTCGATCCGTAAGCACGCCGACCCATTCCGAAAGTCCCGAGTAAAAATTTCAGGCCAAATGATGGTTGAAGGGGGCAACGGGCAGCCATATTTCTTCGTCTATCTATACAACCAAGGCTTTAGGTCCAGCGAAGTTACCACTTCTTGGTCTGCCGTCTTTCTCGACGCTACAAAGGAAGGGTGGCAGCCTTTTGAACTAGTGTTTGACGTGCCAGCAACCTCCTGGAGTTTCGATTACGGGTTTCATCAGACTGGCCCTGGGTCCACCTGGGTTGACGGCCTTGGCCTAAATAAAGTATCCGCGGACACTCCCTTAACGGGCGGCGTTATTGTTCAATCAACAGCACAAAACCTTGCTTTAGAACCGCACCCCGACCGACCTGAGCTGCTGCCTCCACAATGGAGTTTCTCTCCCAACCCAGAAGGATGCGCTCGCGTAGTAGGTCGAGATGATGACGGGTTGATTCGTCTTTCCTGGGATTGCCCGGAAGGCATAAACTCTACCCTACTCCAAGTGGTTTCGGCTCAGGGGCTTCATGGAAGCAGCCAATCCGTAACAATTGATGGAACACTGCTAAATGGTCAAGCGAGCCCCGCGTTAGAAGTTGCTAATAGCAACTCATGGTCGCAGGCGGATGGATCGGAAACTGCGCCACTTAACCAATGTCTGTCAGTCAAGGTGCTACGCAAGAGCCGACGGGTCTACTTCGGGGTCCAAATGTCAGGTAAAGGGGAGCTTGTACTTAGGCGTGTCAATTTTGCACCAGGTGATTGCCGATAGCGCGATTTTTTGAAATCTGCGCCTATACTGGCGTCAGGTCTGTAGCGCAACGAAAACCAAAAAATCGGTTTGTTAGAAAACGAACATGGCACTGCAAGCACCGCCCCCAATTCGAAATTCTCGGGTTTCGATGACCTTTTGACAAGGACTCGAATCCCGATGAACTTGAATGAAACAACTCCAGTAAGAATACGACGCCTTTAGATCGCATTCGGCTTGGCAGCTACTCTATGGGAAGGAATGTCGTCAAGAAGATGCTCGCTAGAGCAGAGTTCTGCACTTCCGCTCTATCCAATGGGTTGCCCCAGTGGATACCCTCGCTATTGGCCAGCGCGATCAGGGATAGATCCAGAGATGGAATTTTCAGATAGAGCGCTGAGTACGCGTTCTCCCACCAGCCAGCGTGCCAAACCAGTTTCGTTCCCTGGTATTCCTGTACATACCAGCCCAGTCCATAAGGTGCAGACTGACCGTCTTGCAACAACGTTGGCTGCATCATAACTTCCCGAGAATTAGCGGTGATCAGCTCACCCCTGTCTAGGGCGATGTCGAAACGTGCCAAATCTAAGACCGTTGCAATGATTCCGCCAGCGGCGCCGTCGCCCTGCGCGGGCGGTGCGTCAGCTCGCACAATCTTGCCGGTTTCTGCGATGCGATGAGGGGGCGCGAGCCGTCGAGCCAAATCTTCGCGCAGCGCAAGATCACGATGCTGCCGAGCTGAATCGCTCATGCCTGCCGGCACCAACACGATTTCGCTTACTAACCGTGAGAATGGTTCTTGTGCCACTGCCATGACTGGCCGGGAAGCCCAGGAGTACACAACCGGGTTGTAGGAAAAATAACTTCCTACCGCGCCGCCCGCGGTGTGGGACAGCAAATGGCGAAGCGTGTGGTTTGCGGGGTCGCAGACCAATTCACGGGCAAAGATAGACGGCTGTTGACTGAAGCTTGTGCAAAAGCTCTGCCATTGACTGTACTGAGCTACAGGTCGATCAAGCTCAATCAGTTCCTGCTCCACTAACTTCATCACCGCCACTGCCGAAATCGGTTTGGTGACTGACGCGACGTTGTAGGGCGTGTTCGCCGTTGCAGCGATTTGTTGCTCAATATCCGCCCAGCCTAAGCCTGCTGCCAGTAGAACACTCTTGTCTTTTACGATAGCAATGGAGAGTCCTGGGATCTGATTTTCCTGACGAAAAGTGTCGACTCGGGTCAGGAACGCGGCAGTGTCCGAAGGTTGCGCCATGTCGGCGAGCGCCAGTTTGTTGCTCAAGAAAAAAAACGTCAGACACAAGCCAACGATCGCTGAATACCTTCGCAGCAATGATTGATCAGTCGTATCGGTGGTCATCTGCATCCTCGTGATCACTGAGTGGGAATTTACATCCGGCAAAAACCAGACTGCGATTGCAGTCAGCGTAAGGACCGCTTTACTGAGGCTTTGTTCAAACGACGTCTTGACGGTTAAAACGTTACAGCACCGCAAACCTCAGGTTTAGGCGTTGCCTTTGCAGTAGCGCTTTGTCTGGCGACTATTGGTGCCGCCGTCCAACTCCGCCTTTAAGCCACAGCGATGAGTATAGACTCTGGCTTTTGACGTTATCCCAGTTGCTACCGAGCATAGCGGAACACCAAATCCGGAGCCCACCAGCTCCCCAATCAAGACAGCTGTACTGAAAAGCGAACGCCTATTGAATAAGAACCGGCAAGCTCCTCGCGGCGATTAGTTGCAAGGTTGAGGGGTGTGGTTCATAGCCAGTTTTCACCACCATCAAATACAGTTGCTCGATCAAAAAATAAACTGTCCGCTGCTCTGAGCGGAAACGCTAGACAGATTTTTTGCGGTAGTTCAAATATCCACTGCACCAAAAATCGCCATAGCTTTGGTTGGAGACATCGTTGCCACTGCCGAAAATGTCATCGTCACTGTTGTAGCTGATCCAGCGCCTTGCGCAACTCCGCGGCCCAAAAAGGACCCCTTCGGGCGGCTCTGAGTCGGTGCTTCTTCACCCCTTGGGTTCGCTTTTCCGCTTGTTGTGCGAGCCCTAAGTGCCATTGAATTTTTCCCTGGTCGATCAAGAATAGGCCCGGGGTTCCTTTGACGTCATAGAGTTTGGCAACATCCTCACCATGCTCTATCCCTCGGAACTCAAATCCCTGGCTCTGCAGGTAAGACTCAGGCTTTGCGTCATCCTCCTCAAATATGCTGATGGCGATCACCTGCAGCTCACTTTCTGGGTATTCATCAAGCAAGCTTTGCAGATGGGGCATTAGCCCCTTGCAGTAAGGGCACCAGGTCGCCCAAAACAGCAGCACGGTGGGGCGGTCGAGATCTTCGGGAAACGTTATTGACTCACCTGCTGTGTCATCCATGGTCCAAGCGGGAGCGTCTGCTGGCTGGGCAAATACCGGCGTAGCCAGCGAAACCAGCAACAAAATGACGAACAACAGCCCCGCGCCTGTGGGATTGATAGGAATCATGGTCCGGTGGACCCAATCCCTGGCGTCGCTTTCAAAGCTGCCTTTAGTTCGGTTGGTAACGCTGATCACTAGTTCGCCTCCTGTTCGACAAATAACTCTTTGAGTTTTGCCAGACTATAGCCCCAGGCATGGGCTGCATCCAACTTGGGTGGCAAAATAAGTTCGTCGGGGTTTACCTGAACATCAAGAATGTAGGGTTTACGTGCCGCCAATGCAGTCGCCAAGGCATCTTTTAGCTCTGAGGGCTCGGTCACTTTGATTCCATGTCCGCCACAGACGGCCGCATAGTCGGCAAACTCAGGGTTGACTAAGCGCGTGCCATACTTGGGAAAGCCTGTGGCTTGCATTTCAAGCTCTACAAAACCCAATTTGTGGTTGTTGTACACGATGCACACAATTGGCAGTTCATAGCGCACCGCGGTCACAAAATCCTGCATCATCATTGCGAACGCACCATCGCCCGCTAGTGCTATGACCTGACGGTTTTTGTCCAACGCCTGCACACCCATCGCGCCGGGCATCGCCACACCTAGCGAGCCGTGGTTGAAAGACCCTAGCAGTCGTTGGCTACCCCGGAGGCGCAGGTGGCGGGCGGCAAACGCTGTCACCTCACCCACATCCACAACAAACACCGCATCATCATCTGCCATATCAGAGGCCAGCCGGGTGACCGCTTGTGGTGGAATGCGTTTACGTTTTTCCAACGAGGCTTTGCGATCCATCTTTTGATCCCACTTTTCTCGTTGTCCCTGCAAGCCGGTGAGAAAGGTATTGCTGTCGTTACCATTTAGCAGTGGCAACAGCTCTCTTAAGGTTGCGTATGCGTGGCCCACGATGCCGATATCAACGGCACACCGACGGCCAATATGGGCTGGCTGGGTATCCACTTGAATGATGGTTGCGCCCGCCGGCAAGAACATGCTGTAGGGGAAATCTGTGCCCAACATCAGCAAGGTGTCACAGCCCTCCAAAGCGGAAATACCTTGGGATGAACCCAGCATGCCAAGGCCCCCGATCCAATGGGGGTGTTCGTATTCCATAACGTCGGTTCCGCGAAGCGTCCTAACGATGGGGGCATTGAGCTTTTTTGCCAGCTCCACCAAAAGGTCCCGGCTACCCAGGCAGCCATTGCCTGCCAAGATTGTCACCTTCTTGGCCCGATTAAGAGCGTCCGCTGCTTTTTCCAATTCACCCGGGCACGGCATCATTGTTGCCTGGGGAATTAGGATATCCCGCGACAAGTCTGAATTGGGTACGTCCAGATTGATCACATCACTAGGCACAGACAGATGCGCCACACCACCCTTCGTTAACGCGGTTTGCACCGCCTGCTGGACCAAACGCGGCATCTGTTTGGGGTCGTTGATATATTCGTTATAAACGCAAATATCTTCGAAGATGGCCTTAAGGTTGGTTTCCTGAAAATAACTGGAACCTACCTCAGACATGGGTACATGGCCGGTAATTGCTAACACTGGCGCTCGATCGCGTTTAGCGTCATACAAACCGTTAATCAGGTGCAACGCGCCAGGCCCTGTGGTGCCCGCGCAAATACCTAATTTTCCTGTGAGCTTTGCTTGGGCTCCCGCGGCGAATGCGCCCGCCTCCTCGTGACGAACGCCCATCCATTCAAACCGGCCATCGCGGCGAATGGCATCCAACAAAGGGTTCAATGTATCACCGGTCATCCCAAATATTTGACGAGTACTCACCGGGGCTAAAACATCGAGCAATACTTCACAAACCTTTTTTGCCATGCCAAATTCTCCACCTTTGTTAGTTACTTAGGGTCATCAATTTGCGACTCATTGCTGCAGCTGCGGGCAACGATGACACCCACTAGACCGAAGCAAAGCCCTTTGCCTTTCGGCCGGCATCAGAAATCGTCTCAGTTCGACGAAATGGGGGCAGGTTAATTTTCCGATTCGGCCAACGCTGATGACGCTCAGGCTGGATCAATGGCAATCTGATAGGGGAGGCCAGGGGCGCGATCACCGTAGGTGGCAGCACCAATACTCCGAGCTTTTGATTCGAGCATAGGCGGCCTAGAGAAACGTAAGCTGCGCCACTGAAGCGGTGTCTAGGCCAGTACCAAAACGAGGGGCCAAAAAAGCTAACCCGACAAATACCAACTCTTGGTTAAGGCCCAACCGGGATAACCCGGGTCTGAGCTATCTGGCTCGGTTGCCAAAAACTTCTGTAGCTGGTCAAAATTTTCATCGCTACGAAAATGTTTTTCTACGCCTTGCCCATTGGCAATCTCCGTATGGTGGTCATGATCGACTAGCAGCCTGGTCACCAATTCATTAAGTATCAACACACCATCGTTGCCATGGGCGATGGCCACATCTTGGACCTGGCAAACCCCTTCGACGTGAAACTCGCATCCGCCAGCGATGATGTGGTTGGCCTTGAGATCCCCTGCAACGTAAAGCAAGTTACCGACGTTCCCATTTTCATTACTGATGCCACCTAATACATCAAGTGGCCCGTCAATCACTATTGCCTGGCAGCCATAAAATGGCGTGTCCAGGTCCATTGTTTCCATCTCCACAGGACCCTGCGCATAAGCCACCTTGCCGTCGCGATACCGTTCTTCAAAATAGAAGTGTTGGTTGGCCATGGCGCTCTTGGCCCTTAGCTCTGACCATTGGATAAGGGAAAACTCGCCCAGCAACACAGACTTTGACGCAGGGTTTTGAATGTCCAACTGTTCACAGGAAAATTGAATTCCCGACAAAATTTTCCATTGATTTCGAATTTCCACAATAGACGAAACACACACGCTAAAACGCCACTTATCGGTCCCAAAGTCGAAATTGAGCCGGTTGTTTGCAATACCGTTTTGTTGCGTGGTTTTCTCTTTGATAGCGTCGATCGTTATTTCATTCCAATCAATTTGGGCGCTATCCACCGCCGTACACATCTCATCAAAACTCGCCAATTGATGATGGAAAATTCGCGCCCTTTTTGACGCGATATCCTTGAGCTGTTGGATCTTTTCGCTCTCACTGAGGTTCATTTCGCCGATGAGATAGTTCAAGTCATCATCATTGCCCAACAGGGATTTCAGTTGGGATTGGTCCGAATGTTGGATCGCGCTTAGTAACTGTTCGATAAATCGCGAGGGATAATCAGGCATGACTGGTCCGTCGCCAGAGGAGTTGGAATCTAGGCATTAATTTTTGCGTACTCAAACGCTTCCGCGGGAAGTTTGCCCTCGCGAACCCATTGTTCGATATCGCTGAGATAAAAGCCCTGGCCCAGTCGGAAACTTCCACCTTGCTGGGTAAGAATCACCGCCTCGGTGCCCGATCCCAAAATGCCACGCACATCTAATTGCTGAGGGTTGTAGACGTACAATGCCCGAAGCTCGCCGGAGTCTTCAAACAGCAAAGGACGATGCTCTTGAAAATAACGCAATGCGTTAACCATCCGCTGCTTAATCTCCGGCTGCAGTAAATGGCTCAAGGATTTTTCTAAGGGGACGCCAGCTTGTTGAGCCTTGGCCAACTCATCTAAGGGAAATAAAACCTTGGCCAACTCAGCGACATTGTCAGCTTCGATAAACGCTCGCGCCGATTGAAGTTCCAGCGCCATGTTGGTGGATTTTATGGCCGGCGAATCCAACAGCAGGTTTGGCGAGTTGGCTAAGGGTGCTTGCTCCTTATTCTCTATTCGTGAAGCCAATTCCTTGACCATCGCAGCCAGATCAACAGGGCTACCGGTGGCTTGGCGAATGTCTCTTCCAGCCTTGATGTGCTCAACGATCCAGGGACCTATATAGGAAATTTCTGCACCATCATCGCCGGCGGACACCACACCGGGGACAAAAATCGTTTTTAGTATTGCGTCGCAAATGCGGTGATAGCGATCTTCTTGGCCTAGGTCCAAGTCGCCGTCCGAGCTAATTTCGTCGATTACCATGCAGCTAAGTGCTTGCTGGTCATAGGAGGCATCGGCATCAGAATTGATAAAGACTTCACACTCCCGGCTGGGCCCATGAAATCCATGGCTATCAAGAATGATTGTCCTGGCTTCAACTCGACCATATTCAACAAAGCCCGCCCATTCATAGCAATAAATGGAATCGGCCACTGCCAGCGTACCGTTGACCTTGATTTGGCCGTGATGATTAACCAAATTTTGCGCCGTTACGTTACCACCCACAAAGTAAACGCCGCCCTCCTCTGCCAGCAAGTTTCCGTCAATCTGTAAGTCGCCAGCGACCCAAAGACCCACTATTTGCTGCTGATGATCCCCAAGGGTGCTTAAGGAACGAAAATCCAGATCACTATCGATGGATAAATCACCATTGGCGATCACCACATGGCACTCACCGGAAAAGCTTCCACTGACTTGCTGGTGAAATCGACTGAACAAATCCGCTAATGCCGGCACCTTTACGTCCGCCAAATCAGCGATTCTTACCTGTTCAATGTTCATTGTCTGGTTAGGGTGTAAAGGATGGTCATCGTTTTCGACTCTGCTTAGCGCGACAGCAGCAGCGGGACTGGCAGTTTTGCCTCGCACGATAAGTGGTGGATCCAAAACCTCATTTTTTTCGCGAACCCGTCACTCGATTGAGCAACAACACTGGCAAAATTCCCGCAGCAACGATGCACAATGCAGCAGTGGCCGCCTCATCCAGTCGTTCGTCGCTGGCCAGTCGATAGACCCGGGTTGCCAGCGTATCGAAGTTAAATGTTCGCAGCAGCAGTGTGGCCGGCAACTCTCGCATCACATCAACAAAGACCAATAGAACGCTGGCGGCAAGACTTGGTCGCAATAACGGCCAGTGAATTCGTCTCACCACGGCCAGGGGGCTAGCCCCTAGACTGCGTGCCGCGGCATCGATATCAGGGGAAATAGATTCCATACCGGAGCTCACCGTTTGGAATGCTACGGTCAAAAACCGACACACATAGGCATAAATGAGCGCAAACAACGTGCCTGCAATGAGTAGCCCCCCACCATGGCCGGGTAACCAACCAGAAATCCAACGATCAAGTGCGCCCACGGGCCCTAGCAACGCCACCGCCAGCAGCACACCGGGCAGTGCATAACCCAAGGTTGCTACTTGCAACAGCGAAGCGTTGACGATGCCTGAGTTCAATCGACGGCTGTAGCTGAGCAGCAGCGCAAGTCCCGTGCAAAGTCCGGCAGCCAGCGTCGATACGCTAAGACTATTGGCCAGATATTGACCAAACCCCCTGCCCCACATCGCATCACCTGTAGTAACGGCGTAGTAAGTCAGCAGCCCCATGGGTATCACAAAACCCAGGCACACCAAGCCAAGGCAAAAGCCCAACGCTGCAGCCGCCGACCAGCCCTTAAGGGCCGTGCGGTTAGGCCGCGAAAGATCCGTTTTATCGACCCCACCGCGACGACCCGCGCGCTCAAACCCCACTAACGCCAACACGAACAACAACATAACCGCGGCAAGCTTCAACGCGGCAGTTTTGTCCCCCAGACCAATCCAAGTCCGGTACAAACCGGAGCTCAGGGTGGGCACCGAAAAATATTCAACCACGCCAAAATCTGCCAGGGTTTCCATTAACACCAACGCCAAGCCGCCGGCAATTGCTGGACGGGCAGCCGGCAAGGAGATGCGAAAAAACGCCTCAAGGGGACCTGCACCCAACACCCTCGCCGCGTCGAAATGAACGCCGGAGCGGCTGGCGAAACTGTTCCGGCTCAAAAGATAAACATAGGGATACAGCACCAAAGACAACAGCAAGGCCGCCCCTGGCAGAGTGCGAATGGGCGGCAGTTTTAGCTGATCGGGAGTTAAGGACAGCGCCGCCCTCAACGCCGTTTGCATGGGGCCGGATACCTCAAGCAGATCGGTATAAGCATAAGCCACCACGTAAGCCGGCGCCGCCAACGGCAACATGAGTAACCAACTCATCACCCGTCGACCGGGAAACTGGCAGGCGCCCACAAGCCAGCCGCTAGTGACCCCAAACAGGGCGGCAAAAATGCCGGTCAGGGCCATTAACTGCAGGGAATTGCGAACATAGTCGGTTAACACCGTGGACCGAAGATGAGCCCAGGTCGCCCCACCTTCAGCCAACAACGAACCCAGTACCACCAGCAACGGCACAGCAACCGCGAGCGCCGCCAAAAGCGCAGGCAGGCTCAAAATAACGCTGGATCGATGAATCAGGTTCGACATACACTTCGCTCGTGCTGAAATTCGACAGTATTTCCCATCACTATGGTCGCCAACAGGCCCTGACTGAGGTTAGTTTCTCTGCGGCCCAAGGTGCCATCACCTGCCTGATTGGTCCATCGGGCTGCGGCAAAAGCACCTTGCTGAGGCTTGCCGCGGGGCTCATGCCATTGCAGTCCGGCTACATTACGCTAAACGACGACTTGATGGCGAAACCTGGCCTCCATGTGCCACCCGAAAAACGGCCCATAGGCTTGGTGTTTCAGGAAGGCGCGCTGTTTCCCCATTTGAGCG
Source organism: uncultured Gammaproteobacteria bacterium (assembly GCA_964559945.1). GTDB lineage: Bacteria > Pseudomonadota > Gammaproteobacteria > Xanthomonadales > SZUA-38 > JANQOZ01. Next base: position 11,068 of record CAZLJY010000119.1, read on the forward strand.
TTCGCCACAACGTGGGGTTTGGCCTTAAGGGCAGTGGCAAAGACGCCCGCGTTGACCAACTGCTTGCTGACGTGAATCTTAGCCAATTTGCCGACCGTTATCCCCACAGTTTGTCAGGCGGTCAGCGCCAACGTGTGGCATTAGCCAGAGCCATCGCGCCTTCGCCGCGGGCGCTGCTGTTCGACGAACCTTATGCCAATTTGGACATGCAGCTGCGGCGAGTCTTGCGCGATCAAGCCCGCCAACTAATTCAGCGCACCGATTCGGTGGGCATATTTGTTACCCACGACCCCGACGAGGTCATGGCCATCGCTGATCATGTGGTGGTGCTTGAGCAGGGCCAGGTGGTTCAGCAAGGCTCTCCCCGCTCGCTTTACGATGAACCCCAGACCTTGGGCGTTGCCCAGCTGTTTGGTCATGCCCAAACGGTAAAGGCCCGCGTGAAAGACAACCACCTTGAAACCGCCTTTGGCGTTTGGCCGTTGTCCTGTTTAGCCCAACCGCTTACCGGCAGCGGCGATATCACTCTGGTAGTTAGACCCGAACGGTTAACCATCACACCGGCGAGTGAAGGCCCTCCCATTGCTGAAGTACGGGCTGCCGATAACGCCGACATGCTGGAGATCGAAGGCAATGAATCCCAGGCCCCGTTAAAAGTCCTGTGCGAACGGCCCCATGAGATCAAATCCCAAGACCGGGTATCCGTAATGCCACATGATTCCTCTGTGTTTGCAGAAATCGACCACAAGGCCCTTGAAAATAAGAATGATTCTTATTAAGGTCGTCCCTGCTTTTCCTGTCCCTTAAGAATCGAATCTAAAATGACTCATCAAAACTCCTATAGATGCCTGGCCATTGCATTGGCGCTGCTGTTGACTCTGACGTCCTGCGGCAACAGCGATGATGGCGGTGTGGAAACTGCGCCGTCCACCGACAACACGATGTCCGCCAAGGAGTCTGGTAAGGAGACTGGCGGCGAGGTAAACCTCTACTCCTCTCGCCACTACGACACCGATCTTGCGCTATACGATGAGTTCACCCAATCCACCGGCATAAAGATCAACCTGATTGAAGCTGGCGCCGACGAACTGATCGAAAGAATCAAAAACGAAGGCCAATTCAGCCCCGCTGACGTACTCATTACCGTCGACGCGGGACGCCTATGGCGAGCGGAACAAGCCGGGGTTCTGCAACCGGTTAGCTCTGACGTCTTAACTCAGCGCATTCCGGATAATCTGCGCCATCCCGACGGCCTGTGGTTTGGGTTTTCCAAACGCGCCCGGGTCATTGTCTATAACCGCGCAGCGGGAATGCCCGAGCAGTTAAGTCGCTACGAAGATCTGGCCAACCCCATACACCAGGGTAAAGTGTGTATTCGTTCTTCCAGCAACATCTACAACATTTCTTTGATGGCCAGTATTGTGGCGCGCAGCGGCGCCGAGGTTGCCCAGCAATGGGCCCAAGGGGTGGTGAACAATTTCGCCAGGCCGCCACAAAGCAATGACACTGGCCAAATGCGAGCGGTGGCCAGCGGCGAATGCGGTATTGCGGTGGTCAACACCTACTACCTGGCCCGAATGGTGGCCTCCGAAGACCCTGCCGATAAAGCCATTGCCGACGCTCTGGGAGTGATTTTTCCTAACCAGCAATCCACGGGCACCCACGTCAACATCAGCGGCGCCGGCGTCGTCGCCACATCGCCAAACCGGGACAACGCGATCCGATTTCTTGAGTACTTAAGCAGCCCCCAGGCGCAGAAATATTTTGCTGATGGCAACAATGAATACCCTGCAGTGATTGGGCTTGAAGCCTCATCTGCGGTGGAATCACTGGGAACGTTTTCAGAAGATGAACTCAATGCGTCACTATTGGGTAAACACCAGGCCGAAGCCATCATGGTTTACGATCGCGCAGGCTGGAAATAGCCCGCGCACGTATAGCAATCAGCGCTGGTCCCGTCGGGCTCAGCGCCTCAGGTAGCAGGTTGAAGATCTTTCGTGCGGCTTGGCTTCGGGCTCACACAGCAACCCGCAGCCGCTAAGAAGTCCCAGGCTGTGGGTGAGATTTTGGCGGTGGAAACTTCAACAGTAACCTGCCCAGCACCAATTGCTTCTTTACCGCGCCTAGGGATTGTTTTGAGGTAGATCCGCTGGCGATGCCTTCAAGCCACACCTTGTCATCGCCAATTTTGTAGATCCGTTTGACGATTTGGCCAAACTTCGGGTGGTCAGCCAGCACTGTATCGCCAGCTTTCAAACGTCGGGTGCGGCCAAACAGCCCATAGGAATCGGGCTGAAGCAGCGGCACCATGCTGGTGCCGCGTATTCGAACCAAACGCCAACCGGCCAATCGCATCAGAGAATAGGATGCACAATGTTGACGTTAGGGGCATAAGGCGTTTCCAAGCGTTGGGTCTTCTTACCCTTGGTTTCCCAGAACTTTTCGGCAAACTGGTTAACCAATTCCACCAGCGCTTCGCCATCTTCCCGGTGAACGTCTTGTTTGCAGGCGCTGCCCTTAAGCATGATGGAATGGGTTAAGGAATGGATATCTGGGTGTTGGGTTAGTAGATCACCCTTGAAGTAGTCACCCCAAATAATGCGTATCTCATGCTTCACCTTTTCTGCCTCTTCCTCTTTGCGAAGGGCATTGCGGGCCAACATGTTATGAAGCGCCGCGGTATCGCCACCTTTTGCCGCGCTTTCATTCATGATGTCCATAATGCGCAACACAGAGACAGCGGCAATAAGCGCTGGCATCGGATCATAGATGCCGCAAGGAATATCGCAATGAGCACTCGCTGATTCAACATAGCCGCGCCGGTCAATAAAATTCAAAATTTTGTAAAGCATAGTCTTCCTGAGCGTTAAGGGGGCGATGGTCGCCGATATTGATTATTGGATGAGAAAAACGCTACCGAAGCCGTGTTACACAAATAGGATTCGATGGCCTTGTTTCTCAATACATCTTCAGTAATTTTGCCATAGGCGGGGTACAGACGTCTCAAAAATTTCGCGGTTCACTGTTCAGCGGTCCGTTGCCCAGGCCGTTCTGGACGCATTCCTCAGATTTGCTGGGTATTCCTAACTATTCACCTTCCATTCATGGGGGGAATAACCGAGAGTAAGCTGGAATTCCGCCACCGAGGAAGGAGGGGCAAAGACCATGAAATTTGGTGACTACCTGCGACAATTACGCGAAAAAAACCAGTGGACTCAGCCCATTGCCGCTGAACACATTGGCATTGAGCAGTCTTATCTATCGAAGTTGGAGTCTGGCAAGTCGGTCCCTTCCGATGAGGTGTTCGGCAAGCTCTCAGAGGCCTATCAGATTGATCTTGAAGATCTCACCGACGCGGTGGCGGCGGCGGATTTAGCGCTGTTGAAAAACGTCACACCGGTTGCCACCAGTATTGAGCAAACCAACGTTCGAAAAGCCCAATCCACCCACCGTTGGCTGCTGACCGCTGTAATGTGCTTGATGATCGGCGGCGCTTGTCTAGGCATTGCTCTGGTTCCAGATGCCTCGCAGCCCGCGTTTCATTATCGATCCGACGGTGTGTTAAAGCCGGGAGAAGACCTGACGGCATTTTCGATTATTAATGACACCTCCGACCGTTCGGCAACTGCCCGCCAACAGTTCGTTAATCGCATCGATCAGCAAGACCGTGTGTTTCCTAACCACCGCGGCGACTCCTTTGTTGAATCGGTGGACGGCGGCAAACGCTATTTCCAATTAATCAGCCAAGGTCAGGTTGAGTCAAAGAGCATTCGGAAGTGGTTTATCGCACCGGCTCTGGCGCTGCTGCTCGGCGCCTTTGGCTGCTTTTTTATCGCCCGCACTAAATAGCGCCCAATGAGTCCATCGCCAATGCACCAATCACTCACCTTGCTGGCCCTGTTGTTCGCTGCCAGCATCTGCCCAGCGCAAAGCAACAACGTCGATAGAGTGCATGCATTTTTATCTCAGGGCGTTAGCCATGGCTTTTCCGGCGCCGTCTTAATTGCCCATGAGGGCAAGATTGTATTGAACGAAGGTTATGGCTATGCCGATAGAGAAAAGAAGATAAAAAATACCC
>CAZLJY010000120.1:0-14779 GCA_964559945.1 uncultured Gammaproteobacteria bacterium
GATGAAACACAAACCCGTCTGATTTTCCGAAGCTATCGCAATACTGCTCGGGTCTACGCCAATACGGTTGCCGAGCAAGTCTTAGAGATCGAACGCGCGGGCGGCGGTTTTGATCAGGTTCATGAGTGGGTTAAAGGTAGCCAGCAAGATATCGCTTGGCACACCGGGGATATAAACGCCGGCATGGTCACCTTAGGCATGTGCGGCGGTTTGATTGATGACATCCCCAGTTGCCACGGCCTTGTTCGCCAGATCATGGATGACGCCAAACGCATCACTCAGGAACGCTTAGCAGGCCTGATTGCCGATTGATGACATTTAGACGATTCCGCTACCCTAGGTGTATAGGATAACGCGCAGTGGATCCCTCTTTTCGTTGCCGGTTTAGGTGCGTGATAGGTTGTTCGTAAGCTAAGACCATGGAGACTATGACGTGCCTTTAGATCCAGCGATCGACGCAATATTGGCCGATATCAGCAAGCAGGATGGGCCACAGTTACATGAGTTGCCCCTGGCCCAAGCCCGGGCTGTGATGGTGGATACCCTGCCTGAGCTGCCTGAGGTTAAGGTCGGTAGGGTAGAAAACTCAGTCATTCCTGACGCCAAATCCCAAGTTCCAGTGCGGATCTATTATCCAATCGACAACGCCCATGCAGCTCAGGGAACCCAACCCGCACTGCCCATCCATGTGTTTTTTCATGGCGGCGGCTGGGTGCTTGGTAATCTTGAGACCCATGATGCCATTTGCCGGGAGTTATGCGCTGGCGCTGATTGTATCGTCATTGCGGCTGACTACCGTCTAGCCCCCGAACATCCATTTCCCCAAGGTCTTGAGGACTGTTATACAGCCCTTTGTTGGACTTATGACAATGCAGAGAAACTGGGAGGGCGTAAAGACGCCATTAGCATCGGAGGCGATTCAGCCGGTGCCAATTTGGCTGCCGCGGTGACGATTATGGCCCGAGACCGTGGGGGACCCAAAATCCAATTCCAGTTGTTGGCCTATCCGGTCACCGATGGAAACATGGATACACAGTCCTATCAGGAAAACGCGGAAGGTTACTTGCTAACCAAGGACCTTATGGAATGGTTCTGGACTCAATATTGTTCAGACGCTGAGCAAAGAAACGATCCACTAGCGAGCATTCTGCAGACCCCCGACCTGTCGGGGCTTCCAAAGGCTTTAGTCTTAACGGCGCAATACGATCCGTTGCGTGACGAGGGGGAGGCTTATGCTCATCGTTTGATGGACGCCGGGGTGGCCGTTGATCTTCATCAGATGGATGGCTTGATTCACGGCTTTCTGTCTCAAGCGGGGTATATAAAGGCTGCCCGGTCCGGATTGACCTTGGCGGTGAAAGGGTTAAGCCAGGCTCACAATCAAAAGTAATGTGGAGCCCGACCTAACCGAGGTGATGCTGTAACTTAGGTATCGGCTATCCAGGAGCCATGAAAACCTGCCGGTACTCTCACCGGTAGATGAATGCGGCACAGCGGTTCATCTTCGATTTGGCTGGCATTTAAAATGATGAGTTCACTGGTTTCGGTTGAAGCGTCGAACACGAAACCCATGAGATAGCCATCATCTTCTGATTTAGCATTGTCAGCTACGACAAAACTGGCTTCGCCACCGGTTCGTCCACCACTCAATCTGTGGGACTCACGACGCCCTGAGGTTAAATCATATTTATGGTAGCCAAGGCCAAAAGGCGTCCCCGTCGTATCAAACTCCACCGCATAACCATAGCGATTTTTTTGTCCCAAAAGACTGGGTGGGACCTGGGGAAAATCCACCCCTAGGTCATCGATTTGCGTTTCGGTCACTTTGCCGGAACCAAATTCTATGGCCCATTGATGGAGTTTGGGGATTGGCGGGTTTGCCATGCCCACGGAGGTATAGCCAACTAATCGTGGTGCATTCACCACGATGCCGTTTTCGGTTTCGTAGGCATTCATGGTGTGGTAGATGTAACAAGGTTCAATGTCGTACCATTTCACATCATCACTGGTGCCTGTCCGTGGCATGACGCCCATTCGTGCACCGTAAGACTCATCGTAATTCACCGGTATGCCGGGTTCATGAAATTTCTTCATATCCCAAAGCATGGGCAGATCTAGGAAAACAACATAGTTTTCCGTAATGACAAAGTCATGCACCATGGTGGCCGCAGGAACGTCAATGACTTCCGATTGCACCAATTCTCCGGTCGCCGACACTCGGTGGTAGGTGAGAAAAGGTGGCATCACGCCATAACCAAAAAACAGCAACTCGCCGGTTTTAGGACATACCTTTGGGTGAGCCGTCATGTTTCTCGCAAGCTTCCCATCAAAATTGTAGGGGCCGATGGTGTCCAAGTCTTTGGACAGCTCCACAGGAGCATGCATCTCCTGCAAAGCTAGATATTTACCGGCGTGTCCAATGACATGGGTGTTGGCCAACGAATTTCCCGGAACCGCCATCACTTCCCGGGTCATGACATCGTGCTCCAACAAGGGCGTTTGAACATAGCGATTGCGATACCAATTCGCTTTACCGTCCTGCAGTTCGACGCCATGGATCATGCCTTCCCCCAGAAACCAGTCGGTACTGGTTGATACTCTGGGGTTGGCACCATTTCGGAAATACCTGCCGTTAAGTTCCTTAGGAATTTCACCGGTCACCTTCAACTCAGTGGCGGTGTGTTCTTTTGAAACCGGAGCAAAGTTTCCTTGCATCCAAAAAGGTTGCGCGTTAGTTGACATGCTTTTCCTTTTGTTAGGCCTTAAAACTCAACAGCGGCTTCAAAGCCATACACTTTGGTTGGCGCGCCGGTGCCAAAGGTGAGAGTGCCTGGAACAAGAATTTGGCTGGCAATTCGACCCGCATCATCGTCAAACGCATCGTTAATGAAGGCAGAGAAGGTAAAGTTTGCGCCGTCTCGTTGAGTTCTTAGCATGGCTGAGAAATCCGCACTGTTGATGCTACCCACGATATCGCGCCGCAATCTCAAAGGATCCCGTGAGCGGGCGGTGGTGACCTCATCCTGATAGCTGTACTGGGCGTCCAAGATGAGTTCGAATTTTCCGTCCATGATTAGACGGCTGTAATTCAATCCAACAGACACCGTTTTTTCTGGGCCGCTGCGTAAGTTTTGGGTACCGCTAATATCAATCAGTGGGCCGGTTGGATCTTGTAAATTGATACCAAGAAACTGCACGAATTCCGCGTCCACATAGCCAAATGCTCCACGGAAGGTCAGGGAGTCGGACAACACGGCCAGTACTTCTAACTCGGCGCCCGAGATGTCTACCTCAGACGCGTTTTGGACAAACGTTTCAATGGTTCCCGGCGGAGCACCTTCCACTTGAACCAGGTTTTCTTCCTGTTTGTCGTCATATTTGGCGTAAAAAACCGTGGGGTTAAAGCGAAGCCGATTGTCGAAAAACTCGGTTCTGAAGCCTATTTCAAAACTATCAAGGGTTTCTTGATCATAGGGGCCAGATGATGCTGGGCTGGCCGCTCGACCGTTAAATCCACCACTTCGAAAACCGCGAGAATAGCCGCCATACACCATGGCGTTGTCGGACAGTTCGTATTGCAATATTGCGCGTCCGGTTGGGCTGTCCCAATCCTCAGATATGTCGACAATTTGCCCGGTTACCCCGGCGGCGGGTGACAATATGTAGTTATTCTGGAAATCCTTTTCCTCGTAAGAGAAGCGCAATCCACCGGAAAACGATAAGCGGTCGGAAATTTGATAGGTGCCATCGACAAAGATGGCAAACGCTTGAGCCTGTTGAGCGGTTTCGGTGATCGCGGACACGGCACCTAGTACCTGAGTATTACCGAAGCTCCCATCAGGATATTCGCCGCCTGTTAACGTATATTCTGAATCGAGAAAAAACACCCCAGAGACAAATTCCAGGTTGTCTCCCCACTCACCTGACAGGCGAAACTCCTGGCTAAATTGATCCGCTTCTTGGACCCGGTTTTGATAAAGCAGTTCTAAGTTTGGTACACCAAATACTGCCTGACCGATGGGCGATGTTTCCAATACCCCGCCGATATTTTCCTCCAGTAGCTGGTCGTTAGTCTCTCTGTAGCCAGTCACTGAGGTCAGTGTGAGGGTGTCGGAAATCTCATATTCGATGTTGGCAGTCACTGACCAACCATCAATGTGGGTAATAAATGGCGTACCACGGGTGAATTCATCAAAGCCCGTAGATTCGGCGAATTCCTGGGAGCCATCAGCACAAACGCCGTTGCCCGGATTGACTAGTCCGCCGGCCAGTAGACCAAGAGGAATATCACAAAAGAGTTCGCCGGGCTGTGAAAGGTTATAGGTTGGCGGTCCTTGAGACTCGTCATCAAAATAATCCAGAGACACTAACGCCTCAAAACGGTCGGAAGGTTCGAACAGTAATGCTAGGCCTCCGGAAAAAAGATCAGTCTGTGGATCTTTTCGCCCGGTTACTGTGTTGGTGGCGAAGGTATCGAGCTTTTTCGAAAAAGCGTAAGCCTTTACCGACAGCACATCACCCAGTTCAGGGGCATTGGCGACTGCCAAATATTCTTCGCCGCCGTGGTTAGACAAGCGAGTACCCAGTTTGAGCCCCAATTCTCCGGTGGGCCGGCTGCGCCTCACGTTAATAACGCCACCGACCGTATTTCGTCCAAACAGCGTTCCTTGGGGGCCCCTCAGGACTTCCACTTGCTCAATATCAAACGCATCAATGGCACCGCCGGTATTGGAGGCGAGAAATACGCCATCAATGGAGAAGCCAACGGCAGGTTCGAAGGATTTCTCCAGATCAGAAAAACCAACGCCTCGGATGGTGGCGCCCAGTGCTTGGCCCGCAAACGGGTTATCTGCCAAGTCGACGTTGGGAACCAGCTTGTCAATATCGGTAATCACCGATACGTGGTTGCCTTCTATAGCTGCCATGTCCAGGGCGGTGACCGCTAGAGGCACATCTTGCAGTGATTCTTCCCGCTTTCGCGCTGTGACGATGATTTCTTCGATTCTTGCTGAACCGTCGTCCTGCGCGAAGGTTGGTTGAGAGGGCAGTAAAAAAATACTGGTTGCCATAAAGCTGGCGATGGTCAGAGTGGGTCTGCAGTTCACAATATCTCCCCGGTGTTTTGTTTTGGGGTAATCAGGCGACTTTAAGGGTGCGAAGAGTATTTTTCGCACCAGACCCCCGACGGTCACGGGCTTGTGACACATGCCTACTATGTAAAAGGATTAGGCCCAGGTCCTCTTGAACAAATCGGTTACTTAGGGCCTATGAATTTTGCTAGGTGTATATGCGAAGCGCCTTGCTGGGTGTGACCCCAAACATACGTTTCATTGTCCGCGAAAAGTGCGCTTGATCAGCGAAGCCGCCAGCAAGTGCAGCCTCCGAGAAACATTGACCGGCGGCCAGGGCTTTGTTGGAGGCAACAATTTTTCTCCACATTAGCCAGGTCGACAAAGGGATTCCTAATTGTTCCCTGGCCAGCGCTCGCAGCCGGGACCGAGATAAATTGCAGCGCTTTGCCGTTGTCAAAATCGAGGATTTGCCCAGATTTTTTTCAAGATCAGCAAGGGCCGCCAGCAGGCGAGGGTCTAGACCGGGTTTGGGAGTGGCAACAATATCGTCCAGAGCCTTGGTCACGGCATTGATGGAACAGCCGATGGGAAACGGCAGATCCTGTTCATCTATGGCAACAATATTTGATTGGGTAAAGTGCTTATGCAGCGTTGCGCAGTATTCTGATCTTGGCGACAGATAGATCAGCAGGATGGGGCCGTCACAATGGATTTTATGGGGGGTTAACGGTTTAACCGTGAGAATGTGCCCACTGACAACGTTGTCATCGTTATCGGAGATTTGGATAACGTCGTTTTCACTGACCGCAATTTGGTACGCCGCGTGGCGGTGTAAGTCGTTGACACCCGGCGGGCCATAGTAAACGAAATACTCGTTTTCAAATATGAATTTGGTTTTGTGGTCCATGCAACATTGAAAACTCTTGAGTTTGACAACCGTTTGACCGGCCATTGGTGTCAATTTTCAACACCCTCTTATTGTATGCCAAATCCAGTCGTTGCGGTTGGCCAAGAAACGTCCAACCATTGGGTTATCAATCGATAGGGGATCAGTGGTTTTGACAGGCGAAGAACGTTGTTACAGCCCGCAGCCCATACTCTCGAAACCAATCTATTCCGTGGCAGATTGAGGCGCAAAGGCGTTGGCCGTATTGAGAATGAACGCCTTGATCATGGTTAACTCTTCGGCTGATAATTTGCCCGAGAAATCTGGCATGCCTCGAGGAATGAAGGCGCCGTTTAGCACCAGGGTATCCAGCTGTTCAATGACGGCTTTGTTGATGTAGCCCAAGTTGCGAATGCTGCCGCCCGTATTTTTGCCAGGGATGCCATGGCAAATTGCACAATTACTGACATAGAGCAACGTCCCCTGGGGCACTAGTGCTGGGTCGTAGTCGATGCCCGACAATAATGGGTCGCTTTGATAAGGGATGTTTTCTGGAAACTCAGAGTCTGCGCCAAGGGCGAAGGTATATACCCGGCCCGGGTTTCGGTAGTCGGTCGCTCGCGAGGATTGCCCGCTGGCGCCTCCCCAACCTGCGGCAATGGATAGGTATTGCTTTCCATCCATCTGGTAGGTGATGGGGGCAGCAATAATTCCTCCCCCTAGATTGATTGACCAAAGAGTCTCGCCGGTGCGCGCATCAAAGGCTAGGAACTGTCCATTGCCGGTGCCCTGGAAAACCAGGTTGCCGGCGGTAGTTAAGGTGCCACCATTTCTCGCAGTGGCATGGTCAACGTGCCAAACCTCTTTTTGGGCCACAGGGTCCCAGGCAATTAATCGGCCGAACGGTTCGCTTGATGGCGGTTGTTTGTTGACCGTAAAGCCAATGTTCCAACCCGTGCCTGAAGCTAAATCGCCCAGCTTGTTTTGCTGATATTCCCAATCCGGGTCTTCGGTCAGATTAAGAGGTAGGTTTTGGGCCGGGATATAGGCGAGCCCTAAGTCTGTGTTGTAGGACATGGGGTGCCAATTATGTGCCCCATTAGGACCTGGCACACTGTCAAAAGACTCTGACCCGCGAGACGCCGCCACCTCAATGGGACGCCCTTGGGCGTCATATCCCGTGGCCCAATTCACATCGACAAAATTTTGCGCCGAGATAAATTGGCCGTTGCTTCGATCCACAACAAAAAAGAAGCCGTTTTTGGGTGCATGCAACAGCACTTTTCTCAGCTGACCATCGATCTCAAGGTCGGAAAGAATGATGGATTGGGTTGAGGTGTAGTCCCAGTTGTCCGCGGGCGTTTCTTGGTAATGCCACACGTATTCGCCGGTCTCCCAATCCAACGCCACGATAGAGGCTAAGAATAAGTTATCGCCGCCGCCGGGGCTGCGGAGTTTGTGTGACCAGGGTGATCCGTTACCTACGCCGAGATAAATCAGCTTGAGCTCAGGGTCATAAACAATGGAATCCCAAACCGTGCCGCCGCCGCCGACTTCCCAATACCGTCCGCTGGGATCCCAGGTGCTGGCGGCCTGTCTCATTGCGTCGTTTTCATAGGGTTGGTCCGGATCTCCCGGCACCGTATACCAACGCCATTTTTGCTCACCGGTGGCCGCGTCATAGGCGGTGACATAACCACGAACGCCATATTCCGCTCCGCCGTTGCCAATCAGTACCGTGCCATCAAACACTCTGGGTGCGCCGGTAATCGTATAGGGTTTGCCTTCCTCACCAATGGTGTTGACCTGCCAACGCAGTTCGCCCGTGGCTGCGTCCAGTGCTATCAATCGGCCATCTAAGCTACCCACAAATACTGACCCTTGATAAAGGGCCACACCACGATTCACTACGCCGCAACAGGCGTTGACGCCGTAGGCTTTGGGGACCTTTGGGTCGTAGGTCCATAGTTTTGTGCCCGTTCTAATGTTCAGCGCGTAAACCACGCTCCAGGGGGCTGTGACATACATGATGCCGTCCACCACCAACGGGGTAGCCTCTAAGCCGCGCACGGATCCAATCTCAATGGATGAAGTTAATCCTAGGCGGTTGACGTTGCTGGCATCGATGAGTTTTAACGGGCTAAATCGGGTTTCTGCGTAATCCAGTCCGTAACTCAGCCAATCGCTGCCTTGCTTGCCATTTGCCTGTATCCGTTGGCTATCCACCGCTTTGGTGATGGCGCGAATGTGGGCGGTAGAGCCATCGGCTAGGTCTTTAGAGGGTGGCGCCACCTCCGGGGTTTCTGGGGTTTTGGCTAAAAAGATCAGCGCCAAGATGACGCCGGTGATAACTCCGATGAGGGTGAGTGACTTCAATGGGGCTGACCTTGCAAAAAATTTCCTAAACAGACCATAAACTGGTCCCAATTAATGCCGCAAACATCCCATCACTAATTTGACTTGCTTGCAACAAGCAAATATAAAGGCGCGGTGTCCTTATCGCCTACAAATCTTGCGACCCACAACGTCTGCGATCAGATGGGCAATACCGTGGAAGTGCCGCTGTCGCCCCAAAGGGTGGTTTCCCTGGTGCCCTCGCAAACCGAGCTGCTATTTGATCTTGGACTTGAGAACCGAGTGGCAGGGGTCACTCGCTACTGTCTGCATCCGGAGCGTGCCCGCAGGGTCTGCGGCGATGCCGGCGGCACTAAGCGGGTGAAATTTGCGTCCATTGAGTCCCTGAAACCGGACCTGATCATTGGCAACAAAGAAGAAAACGATCAAGAAAGTATCGAGATGCTGGCTCAACACTATCCTGTATGGATGAGCGATATCGAGAATTTCGATGATGCCTTGGTGATGGTGGATTTAATCGGCAAGTTAATGAACGTGGACCCTCAAAGTACCGCCATGGTTAAACAAATTCGCGAGGATTGGCAGGCGCTACCCGATGGCGACCAAACCTCGGTGGCCTATCTGATCTGGAAAAAGCCCTACATGGCTAGCGGCTCCAGTACCTTTATCCATGCGGTATTGGAAAAGCTTAATTTTCGAAACGTCTTTGCCGATTGTCCTAGGTATCCAAAAATCGACTTAGACGCATTGATCGAACGGGCGCCGGAATGGGTGTTTTTAAGCTCTGAGCCGTTTCCCTTTACCCAGGATCATGTACAGGAGCTCGCTAAGTTATTACCCAAGTCACGAGTGATACGGGTCGATGGCGAGATGTTTAGTTGGTATGGCAGCCGCTTGTGCTTGGCGCCGACCTATTTTCAATCTTTGCTCGCCCAATTGAAGGAACCGGCCTTTTTATGAGTCAGCCCGATCGTATGACCCACGCCCAACGCACAGATTTGTCAGATCGACGCATGCTGGATGCGGCTATCGCGCTCATCGTCGAACGTGGCACGGACAAAACGACCTTGAAGGACGTGGGAGAGCGGGCAGGCTACAGTCGCGGACTAGCAGGGTACCGCTTTGGCTCCAAGGCGGGTTTGTTTGAAGCGATCGTGCGCTCTGTAGGTGAGCAGTGGTTGACTGACTTGAAACGGGTCACCGGCGGTCAATCTGGACTGGCCGCCATCAATGCGGCAGTGGATGAACACTGTCGGTTTTGCTTGGAAGCAGCCGATCCGGTGCGAGCCTTTTACATTTTGTGGTTTGAATCCATTGGTGTGCAGTCGCCGGTGAAAAACGTCATCGCCACCATCCATGAGCGCCGCCGCCGAGATATTGTCAGCTGGTTAGGCTGCTCCGGTTATCTGGGGCCGGTTGCACCTCAAGCTATTGCCGCTCAGTTCAATGCCGCCATTTTGGGCATTGTGTATCACTGGCTGGCTCACCCTGATGATACCGCTGCCATCGCCACCCTTCATGAACAGTTAAAAATCAACATGGCCCTGTATTTTGCCGAGGAACGCCCATGAGTAACGTTGCCCCTATTCGCGCCGATCAAGCGGAATTGAAACAAGCCCCGCTGCGGTTTGTTACCGCTGCCAGTCTGTTTGACGGGCACGATGCATCCATCAACATTATGCGCCGCATTTTGCAGGGCTCCGGTGCTGAGGTTATTCATCTTGCCCATAATCGTTCAGTCCATGAGGTTGTGCAGGCTGCCCTACAGGAAGACGTCGACGGCATTGCGATCAGCTCCTATCAGGGTGGTCATGTGGAGTATTTCAAATACCTCATTGATCAACTCAAGGCCGCCAATGCATCCCATATCAAAGTGTTCGGTGGCGGTGGTGGGGTTATTGTGTATGACGAAATTCAGGACCTGGAAAACTACGGTGTAACCCGCATTTACTCACCTCATACCGGCCAGCAACTAGGCTTGCAGGGCATGATTGATGACATGATTGATGCCTGTCGCAGCGCCTCAGACGGGCCGGCTGTTGAGGCCATTGAAGCCATGGACCTTAACGATTCGGTCCAATTGGCAAGGGCCTTGAGCAAAGCCGAAAAGGGTCAACTGACTCCCGCCGACCAGGCCTTTATCGATCGACAGGAAAATGCCGTTCCCATTCTCGGCATTACCGGCACCGGTGGTGCAGGGAAGTCCTCTCTGACCGATGAGTTGATCCGCCGATTTCGACTGGATAGCGGCGACTCGGTGAAAATTGCGGTGATCGCGATTGACCCCACCCGGCGTAAAACTGGCGGCGCCCTGCTGGGTGATCGGATTCGGATGAATGCGATTTACCACCCGAACATATTTATGCGATCTCTAGCCACTCGTGGTGCTACTGGTGAGGTGCCAGAGTGTCTACGCCAGGTTATTGCGCTTACCCGGATGGGCGGCTATGACTTGGTGGTAGTGGAAACGCCAGGTATCGGTCAAGGGGATGCTGGCATCGTGCCTTATGTGGATGCATCGCTATACGTCATGACTCCTGAGTTTGGCGCTCAGAGTCAGCTTGAGAAAATCGACATGCTCGATTACGCCGACGTTGTTGTAATCAATAAGTTTGATCGCAAAGGTTCTGATGACGCCTGGCGTGACGTCTGCAAACAGGTGCAGCGAAATCGCGAGGCCTTTACCCAAAGCCCCGATACTATGCCGGTGTTTGGTTCCATTGCATCGCGATTTAACGACGATGGTGTCACCGCCGCCTATCAACATCTGCTTAGCGTGCTGCGGGAGCGAAAGTTTGTCCACTATGAGTCCAAATTGGCTGCGGCTAACATTCGCTGCTCATCGGAGAAAGCCATTATCGTGCCGCCGAAGCGTCAACGGTATCTGGCGGAAATTGCCGAGACAGTAAGAGCCTATTTGGAGGCCGTCGATAACCAGGCTGTGGTGGCAAGGGAACGCCAGCATCTTATGGAAACCCAGCGCATGCTGGAGGGATCAGCGCTGCCTGAGTCATTGCCAGAGCTCATTGC
The DNA here is from genome assembly GCA_964559945.1 of uncultured Gammaproteobacteria bacterium. GTDB lineage: Bacteria > Pseudomonadota > Gammaproteobacteria > Xanthomonadales > SZUA-38 > JANQOZ01. The sequence continues at coordinate 11,344 of CAZLJY010000120.1, forward strand.
GCACAAGACCGACCGGCTATCGGCAGAGGCAAAAAATCTTTTGAACAACTGGCCGAGTATCCGCGAGGCCTACCGGCAGGACGAACTGGGTGAAGGCGCAAAGGCCACTCGTCTAACCACCACCAGCCTTTCCGGATCACGCATCCCTCGAGTCAGCGTGCCAGATTTTGTTGATCAGGGTGAGATTCTGAAATTCTTGATGCGGGAAAACCTACCCGGTTATTTCCCTTACTCCGCTGGCGTATTTCCGTTTAAACGGGAAGGTGAAGATCCAGCAAGAATGTTTGCCGGTGAGGGAGACCCGTTCCGCACCAATCGACGTTTCAAGAAGCTATCGGAACACGCTGCGGCCAAGCGTCTGTCAACCGCCTTTGATTCGGTCACCCTGTATGGCTGGGATCCGGACACCCGTCCAGATATCTACGGGAAAATCGGCAACTCCGGTGTGTCCATCGCCACCTTGGATGACATGAAGGCACTGTTCGATGGCTTTGATTTGTGTGATCCCAGTACCTCGGTTTCTATGACTATTAACGGTCCTGCGCCAACGATTTTGGCAATGTTTCTCAATACCGCCATCGACCAGCAGCTGGAGCAATTTTCCCAAGAGAAGGGAAGGGCTGCCAACGAATCAGAAGCCGCAGAAATTCGGGCTTCCGCATTAAAAGCGGTGCGCGGCACCGTGCAGGCAGACATTTTGAAAGAAGATCAGGGCCAAAACACCTGTATTTTCTCCACCGAATTTAGCCTGCGAATGATGGGCGACATCCAGCAATATTTCATTGATCATCAGGTTCGCAATTTTTATTCCGTTTCCATCTCCGGTTATCACATTGCCGAGGCGGGAGCGAACCCAATTACCCAGCTGGCGCTAACCCTTTCCAATGGCTTTACCTTTGTTGAGGCCTATCTTGCGCGCGGCATGCACATCGATGATTTCGCCGGCAACCTGTCGTTCTTTTTCTCCAATGGTATGGATCCGGAATACACCGTCATGGGCCGGGTGGCCCGTCGGATTTGGGCAGTGGCCATGCGGGAAAAATATGGCGCAAATGCCCGTAGTCAGAAACTGAAATACCACATCCAAACCTCGGGCCGGTCTTTGCATGCTCAGGAAATGGATTTCAACGATATACGCACCACCTTGCAGGCGTTGCTGGCGATCAATGACAACTGTAATAGTTTGCACACCAATGCCTTTGACGAAGCCATCACCACGCCTACTGAGTCATCGGTGCGCAGGGCGTTGGCGATTCAGTTGATCATTAACCGGGAATTTGGCTTAACCAAAAACGAAAACCCCAATCAAGGCGCCTTTGTGATTAACGAACTCACCGATCTGGTTGAAGAGGCGGTGCTACGAGAGTTTGAACGCATCAGTGAGCGAGGCGGGGTTCTTGGTGCCATGGAAACCGGCTATCAGCGGGGCCGAATTCAGGAAGAGTCGTTGTTGTACGAACACAAAAAACACGATGGCAGCCTGCCGATTATTGGCGTCAATACCTTCCAGCCAGATACCGCGGAAGAAAACCCGGTGATTGAGCTGGCCCGATCCACCGATGATGAAAAGAAGAATCAGATTAGCCGCCTGGAAGATTTTCACCAGCGCCACAGTGAACAAAGCGCCCAGGCCTTGGCAGCCGTTCGCCAGGCAGTGATTGATCGAGAAAACGTGTTTGACGCGCTGATGGATGCAGTGCGCTGCTGTTCTTTGGGTCAGATCACCGAGGAATTGTTCACCGTAGGTGGGCAGTACCGGCGCAGTATGTAGTCGCCGATTAACGTTCCACCCGATAACGAAACGCTGCACGGCTTTCCTGTCCGAATTCCGACTCGGCGGTCCAAAGATCTGAGAAGCGGTAACGCAGGCGAATAAGTTGTATAGGCTGCAATAGATCGATGGTGTAACCAACATACAAATTGGGTGACAGTTGCTTGCCGATCGCCACCGCCAGCCCGCCCAGCTCCTGGGTCAGTGAGACTTGAGGAAGTCGGCCTTTTTCGCCCAGGACACCCAGTCGCTTGTTGCTCTGAGTCAGTGCCAAACCCAAGGCAGCGCTGGCCAATTGGTCAGACTGACTTTCATCCAATCCGTCGCCACTGCGCCGTTCACCAAGCACCAATAACGCTAGCTGGTCGGATTGATTCATGGCCGGCTCAGATTCCAGTGCTGCGTTGAGGTTGGATGCGCGCCCGGTGACCCTCACCCCCACTCGGGTATCGCCCACTTGCCGGTAAGCGAAGAAATCAATGGCCGGATCGTCCAAAGGAGTCTCCACATAATTCAATGCGCCCCGCTCAATGGTGAGGGTTTGACCAAACGCACCATAGCTGCCGGTCAGCAATAGCTGGCCATTGCCAAGCATCGGGCTGCCTGGCTGATGGCGCACCCGCAGGCCGCCGCTGATCTCACCATTGAGGCCATACCCTGTGACCTGCAATGGATCGGCAATGCGCACCCTCACGTCCAGTTGAGCCCTTGCCGGTGCAACCTCATCAGGTGGCGTTTCGCCATCAACAATGATGATATCGGGGCTGGCTTGGACAGCACTGGAGGAGGTGGTGAGGGCAATCAACCCGTCATCGACCACCACGTCTCCGGAAACCTGGAATTGTCCATCGTCTATTGCCAGGGACAGTTCAGGGCTTGCGGTCAGACTTAGGGTGTCGCTGTCGGCGAGCAATAGTTTTTTCCCCGTCAGGCGGGCAGTCACTTTTTGCGTTTCACCGATGTCGATACGACCCGATAGCTCTCCGCGCCCTGCACCTGAGGTCAGTGTGCCTTCAAATTCTCCGGCGCCGCTGACCGGCATGTTCAAACTCACGCTAATCAACGGTTCCACATTAAGCCCGGGTACGCCAACGCTGACTTGATTGACCTGAGCCGTTCCAGAAATAGCCGGTTCGCTGGCTGAGCCGGCGGCCTGGATGTTGAGCGCCACCGGTCCACCCTTAAGATCGATATCCGGCAAAAGCGTCGATAACATATTGAGATTGTCGGCGTTGATGCTGGCCCGGATATCCAGTTTAGGATTAAGCAGTAGATCCGTGACGGTGCCAGTGGCTTCCAGTTTGCCATCAGCAACGCCGGCGGAGGCTGTTAGGGCGCTGGACTGGGTACTGCCGCGTAAGACCAGCTGTACATCCCTTAGCGGTTTTAGTGTGGCACTGTGGCCATCAAGCAGGTTTTCGATTTGGCCGTGGGCCGGTGCAGGAACCTCAACACCGGTGGCTGTGAGTTGAACATTCAGATCGTCTTCAGTCCCGCTGCGTCTGATGGCGACAGCTGCGGAAATGGGCGCCAAAATTTCTAGCCCGGTCGGCGCAGTTGGCCACCAATTGCGCCAATTGAGGGTTTGCGGCCCTTGGTCGGTAATCTCTAGATTAAGATCTAATGACAATGCGCCGGGCTCATTGAGACCGGCGATGCAGGCAT